>NZ_JBGFFG010000233.1:0-5366 GCF_056175765.1 Pseudoxanthomonas sp. LjRoot204_2
CTGTTCGACGGGCGCGGCTGAAACCGGTTGCGCGGCACTGCCGCGCCGCGTGGCCGAGCGCATCGGTCACTCGTGCGCGGGCACTTGCCTGCGCATGCGGCGTTCGATGTCGCGGATGACCTGCGGGATGTCGGCGGGTGGCTGCGGCGGCGCCAGGTGATACCCCTGGGCCGCGTGGCACCCCATCGCGGCGAGCAGCGACAGCGTATGCGCGTCCTCCACGCCCTCCGCCACGACGTCCAGGCCGAGTTCGGCCGCCAGTTCCAGCGTCGACCGCACGATCGCGTCGTCGGCCATCGTGCGCCCCATCCGCGAGACGAAGGTCCGGTCCAGCTTCAGCACCCGGATGGGCATCTGCTGCAGGTAGGCGAGCGAGCTGTGCCCGGTGCCGTAGTCGTCGATGGACAGGATGACGCCGAGCGCGTGCAGCGCACCGAGGGCATGCAGGGAGCGGACGGGATCGCCCATGGCGCTGGACTCGGTGATCTCCAGTTCCAGCGCATGCGCGGGCAGGCCGTTCGCTGACAGGCGCCCGGCCACCCAGTCGGCGAGATCCGGGTCGGCCAGGTTGCGCGGCGACAGATTGACGGCCACGTCCAGCGACAATCCCTCGCGCCGCCATGCCGCGCACTGTGCGAGCGCCAGATCCAGCACCACCTGCACCAGGTCGCGCGCCATTTCGGTCTGCTCGACCGCACCGATGAACGCGGAGGGCGGCAGCAGGCCTTCGCGCGGATGCTGCCATCGCACCAGTGCTTCCACGCCCGAGACGCGCCCGCTGGCCAGGGCCAGCTTCGGCTGGTAGTGGACCACCAGTTCGCCGCGCCGGATGGCCTCGTGGAACTCGTTGAGCAGCAACAGGCGGCGAGAGTCCTGCGTATCCAGCTCGTCGACGAAGGCTTCGACGCGAGACTGCCGCTGCTTGGCCGCGCGCATGGCGGCGCTTGCGCTCCGCATCATGCGCTCGGCATCGGTGCCGTCTTCCGGCGATGTGGCCACCCCGATGCTGGCGGCCGCGTGCAGGCTGATGCCGTCGAGCGCCAGCGGTTCCGCGAGCGAGGCCTGCAGGCGCCAGGCGCACTCGATGGCGCGCTTGCCGGCCGACGGGCCGCGAAGGAGCACGCCGAATTCGTCTCCGCCCAGGCGCGCGAGGAGGTCGCCTGCCTCCAGCTCGTCACCCCAGCGCTGTGCGAGCGCGCACAGCATGCGGTCGCCCACCGGGTGGCCGAAGGTGTCGTTCACCCCCTTGAAGCGGTCGACGTCCAGCGCGAGGAGCGCGACGTTCTCCCGGTCCGCGAATGACTGCGACAAGCGGTGTTCCAGTTGCCGGCGGTTAGGAAGCGCGGTCAGCGCGTCGGTCTGCGCCCAGTGGCTGAGCCGCCGCGCCTGTTGCCTCATCCGCGCGAGCAGGTGGCGCACCCGCGTCCAGGTCAGGGCGGTGATGATGATGCTCGTGACCGCCACCCCCGCAACGTCCACGGGGATGCCGAAGGCGTACTGCACCAGCAGCACGCCCGGCGCGATGAGCGTCGCCAGCGCCAGCGTGGCGAGACGTCCGGGCGGGAAGTCGCCGGTTTCATGATCCCTCGGCGCGTGCAGCGCATGCAGGGAAGGATGCATCAGTGCTGCCCCCCACAGCACGTGCGCCAACAACCACATCGATTTCAGCAACGCCGATGGCTCGGACACGCTGCTCACCGTCATGTGGAACAGCGCATCGGCGCAGGCCCACGCCGTGAATCCGGCGGCAAGCAGCAGGAAGGCCGGCGAACGCGCCTCGCGCGCCGTCGCGATCCATACCAGAAGGCCGAGCAGCAACAGGTCGACAATGGGATAGAACACGCGCAACAGCTGTGGAGCGGCATAGGCGGCGCCTGCTGTATATGTCGGCAGGACCAGCAGTTCCCAGGCCACCAGCGTCAGCCCGGTGAACACGATCAACCCATCGAGCATCCCGGCGCGCTGGCGGCTGCCGGCGGGATCGCGCGCCAGGCCCAGCAGCGCCGCGACGAACATCGCGTAGGCCGCGATGTACAGCACGTCGGCCAGGTTGACGTTGCGACCGAAGGAACCATCGTTGTCGGTGGCCGCCTGCGCCACTTCACCGGCCGTCAACAATGCATGCGCGACCACCATCCACACCCACGCGATGCCATCGCGGGGCCGATTCGACCGCACGCCGATCACGCACCCCGCCAGGCCGTAGAACGCGATCAGGAAATACGCGATGTCCGATGCCAGCGGCGAGACGATCAACGGGTGCGCCACCGCCATCGACACGCCGATGCCGAGATAGGCCCGACACCGACGCGCACGCGCATCAGCCTGGGTCGTCTCGACGCTGGCGGTCGTCACGCCTTCTTCCTGCAAAGCTCTTGTCACGCGCCGCCCACTCTGGCTTGATCGCGCATGCATTAGAGGCATCGCCCTCGACGCAGGACAAGCCGAACGGCGCTAATGTCACTAACGTCACTCTAGCGGGGTGCAGCCGGTCGTCGTGCGTCGATGCGTCAGGGCAGCGACGGCCACCCGGACGCATCCAGCGTGTCGCGATACGCGTGCCACGTGGCGTAGGCAAGCCAGGGCATCAGCACCGCCAGTCCCAGGAATGCCGTGGCGAAGCCGATCGCCGTCACGGTGACCAGGAGCAGGCCCCAGAGCAGCATCACCCGCTTGTTACGCATCACAGCATGGACGCTGGAAACGGCCGCCGTCACCATGTCGACGTCGCGGTCGGCGATCATCGGCAGCGAGAACGCCGTGACCGCGAAGGTCAGCGTGGCGAACACGGCTCCGACGCACGACCCCAGGGCAAGGAACTCCCAGAACACACCCGGATCGCTGCCGTCGAAAGGGAAAAAGGCACTGACCATCATGCCGGCGCGCGACCACAACAGGATGATCACGCCCTGCCCCAGCGCGTAGACGCCCGCCTGTCCCAGCACGCGCCGCGCCAGCACGAAGGAATCGGCCAATCTCGGCGCGCGCCCCTGTTCCAGCGCGCGACTGACGCAGTAGAGACCCACGCAGATCAGCGGAGCGACGAAAACGAAACCCGACAGCAGGGTCGCCAGCAGGGCGAAGCGC
This sequence comes from Pseudoxanthomonas sp. LjRoot204_2, assembly GCF_056175765.1. Lineage (NCBI taxonomy): Bacteria > Pseudomonadati > Pseudomonadota > Gammaproteobacteria > Lysobacterales > Lysobacteraceae > Pseudoxanthomonas > Pseudoxanthomonas sp. LjRoot204_2. Next base: position 3,088 of record NZ_JBGFFG010000233.1, read on the forward strand.
CCCAGCGCATACCCCAGCCAGGCCACCCCGATGCTCACCAGAACGATGACCCCACCGAACGACAGGGTCAGCGCGGGGGCACGGCAGACGTCGCGCCAGCCCGCGCGCAGCCAGCGCCACGGCGCACCCGAGTCCAGCGCCTTGCACGGAACGACGAACGCGCGCGGCGCCGGGTCGATCGATGGCTCATGTGACATATCCAATCCCCTTGCGCCACAGCATACGCCGGCGGCCGGCAGCCTCCTGTACCAACGGCCGATTTGCCGGCCGTCGGCCCGGGGCGGGATAATCGGGATCTCACTCCACGCGGGAAGTCCTCCATGTCCGACATCGTCATCGCCGCCGCCAAGCGCACCGCCATCGGTTCGTTCCTCGGCCAGTTCAACGGTGTGCCCACCCCGACACTGGGCGCCGCCGCCATCGCCGCTGCGCTGGAGCAGTCCGGCATCCCGGCCGCCGACGTGTCCGAAGTGATCATGGGGTGCGTGCTGCCCGCCAACCTGGGCCAGGCACCGGCACGCCAGGCCGCGCGTGCGGCGGGCATCCCGGACGCCGCCGGCGCCACCACCATCAACAAGGTATGCGGCTCGGGCATGAAGGCCATCATGCTGGGCCACGACCTGATCAAGGCCGGCTCGGCCAGCATCGTCGTCGCCGGCGGCATGGAATCGATGAGCAACGCGCCCCACATGCTCCCCAACTCGCGCACGGGCAACCGCTACGGCAATTTCCAGGCGGTCGACCACATGGCATGGGACGGTCTGACCAGCCCGTACGACGGCCAGCCGATGGGCGTGTTCGCCGAGGCGACCGTGGACAAGTTCGGCTTCAGCCGCGAGGAGCAGGACGCCTTCGCCATCGAATCGGTCACCCGTGCCCAGGCAGCGCAGGCGTCCGGCGCGTTCAACGACGAGATCGTCCCGGTCAAGGTCGCCACGCGGAAAGGCGAGGTCGAGGTGGCAACCGACGAACAGCCGGGCAAGTCCGACATCGCCAAGATCCCCACGCTGAAGCCCGCCTTCAAGAAGGACGGCAGTGTGACCGCCGCCAGTTCGTCGAGCATTTCCGACGGCGCCGCCGCCACCGTCCTGCTGAGCGCCGACGAAGCCGCTCGGCGCGGCCTGACGCCACTGGCGAAGATCGTGGGTCATGCCACGTATTCGCAGGCGCCGGAGTGGTTCACCACCGCCCCCGTCGCCGCCATCGACAAACTGCTCAAGCAGGTCGGCTGGACGATCGACCAGGTGGACCTGTTCGAGGTCAACGAAGCCTTCGCCGTCGTCGCCATGGCGCCGATCAAGGAACTGGGCATCCCGCACGCCAAGGTCAACGTCAACGGTGGCGCCTGCGCGCTGGGCCATCCGATCGGTGCGTCGGGCGCCCGCGTGGTGGTCACCCTGGTCAACGCGCTGCGCGTTCGTGGCGCCAAGCGCGGCGTCGCCACGCTCTGCATCGGCGGCGGCGAGGCGACGGCGATCGCCGTCGAGATCGCCTGAGTTTTTGCGCAGTTGCGGGGGGCGAAGCGGCCGGCTTTCGCCCGCCCCATAAGGTTTAACAACGGATTGACAAAGATAACCGGCCAACCGCTTGACAGCCGTAATGGGCTTGTCATCATGTTGCAGGCGCGCAATTGCGCGTTGCCTAACTAACGACGAGGAAATGCAACGATGACCATGAACAAGGCTCTGATCGCGCTGGCTCTGGGTTTCGCCCTGGCTGCGTGCTCGAACCAGGACCAGGCTGCCGACGCCGCTGCCGACGCCGCTGCGACCGCCACCGAAGCCCAGGCTGCCGCTGACGCCGCCGCTTCCGCTGGCGAAGTGACCGCCGACGCCGCCCAGCAGTCGGCCGACGCCGCTGCCACCGCCGCCGACGCCGCTGCCACCGCCGCGACCGACGCTGCCGCCGCCACCACGACGGAAGCTGCTGACGCTGCTGCCGACGCCGCTGCCCAGRCTGCCGACACCGCCGAAGCCGCGACCGACGCTGCCAAGGAAGCCACCAAGCAGTAATCTGCTGGCGGTTGCCGGATTTAGCGTTAAACTGAGAAAGCCGCCAGTTCGCTGGCGGCTTTTTCTGTATCCGGGTCTGGCTCCCGGTTCGCCTCGTCGGTTTGAGACGGACGGACGTCGCCATCCCGGCGCCACTTTCTTCCACACTACCGATTTGGGGATCCACATGAAGATCAAGAGCACCGTGCTGCTGGTTGCCGCCGCCCTGGCCCTGAGCGCCTGCACCAAGAGCGAAAACACCGACGCCGCTGCTGCCGACGCTGCCGC
>NZ_JBGFFG010000234.1:0-5342 GCF_056175765.1 Pseudoxanthomonas sp. LjRoot204_2
GCCCTGCACGGGCAGCGCGCGAAGCTCTGACGCTCACGTCATTCCGGTTCGGTAGAGTCGAGCTTGCTCGACTCCGCGCAGGCGTTACCCTTCCATCGACTGACCGGAAAGCAGCGGAGCGAGCTCCGCCCTACAGCGGCGGCATCGAGGTGATGTCGTCGGCGACCAGTTCGATCGCCATGACCAGTGCGTCCTCGCGACCATCGCGGGCCGGGTAGTAGCGCGGCCGGCGGCCGATCTCGTTGAAGCCTTCGCTGTGGTACAGCGCGATCGCGCCCGGATTGGACGGGCGCACTTCCAGGAAGACGCGCTGTGCGCGGTGGTCGCGGGCGATCTTCACCAGCGCGCGCAACAGGTGGCGACCGAGACCGCGCCCCTGGCGTTCCGGTGCCACACAGACGTTCAGCACATGCGCCTCGTCTGCCGCGATGCTCAGCAGGCCGTAGCCGATCACCAGTCCGTGTTCCGTCATCACCCATGACGGGTAACCGGCCTTCAGGCAATCCTTGAAGATGCCGCGCGTCCAGGGAAACGGATAGGCGCGCTGCTCGATCGCCATCACCGCGTCGAGGTCGCCCTCGCGCATCGGCCGCAGGCTGGACGTGGACCCCGGCGAGGCCTCGACGCCCAGCGCGCTCATGTCGCGATACCGCGGCGCAGGCGACGCAACAGCGGCCACAGCGCGCGCTTGGCGGCCGGGTTGCCGCGCAATTCCGCCGAACTCGGCCATTGCGCGATCAGGGCGGCGGCTTCCGGCGCATTGGGATTGCAGCCCGATGCGCGGATCAGCGCGAAATGCAGGCGGTCCGGCAGCTTCGCGCCACCGGTCCGGGGCGCCGATGCCTGGCGCACGGGTGCGGGTCGCTCGTCAGCGTCGGGTGCCGGTGGTCTTGCACGCGGCGCAGGCGTTGTCGGTGTCGCCGCCTCCGTGCGTACGTCCTGCATATCCACCCGAGCCGCCGCCGGGCCGCCGGCCTCGGTCGGCCAGTCGGCGGGCAGGTAGATGGCGTGGCCGAGTGCGCGAAGCCAGCCCTGCTGCTCGGCCGACCACAAACGGTCCGCCGCCAGCGTCATGCGGAAGCATCCTTGTGCCGGCGCGCGCGCTGCCACAGCCAGTAACCGGGGCCCGACAGCGCGTACACCACGCCCACCGCGAACAAGGTGCGCGGCAGGTCGATGAACAGGATCGCCAGCACCAGCGGCACCAGCGCCAGCACCACGAACGGAATGCGGTCGGCCTTCGCCCCGCCCTCGCCAGTGCCCTTGAAGCTCCAGAAGCGGATGCGGCTCACCATCAGCAGCGCCGCGACCAGCGTGACCGCCAGCGCCAGATAACGCAGTTCCTCGCCCGTCCAGCCCAGTTCGCCGTCGGCGAACGCCCATACGAAGGACATCATCAGTCCGGCGGCCGCCGGACTGGCCAGGCCGATGAACCACCGCTTGTCCACCGTGCCGACCTGCGTGTTGAAGCGCGCCAGGCGCAAGGCGGCGCACGCCGCATACAGGAATGCCACGACCCAGCCCACGCGCCCCATCACGCCACCGTCGAACTTCAGCGCCGACAGCGACCAGTGGTACATCACCAGCGCCGGCGCCAGGCCGAAGCTGACCAGGTCGGCCAGCGAGTCGTACTGCACGCCGAAATCGCTGCTGGTGCCCGTCAGGCGCGCCACGCGGCCATCGATGCCGTCCATCAGGCCCGCCACGAACACGGCGATGGCCGCATTCACGAACTGGCCGTTGGCGGCGGCGATGATCGCGAAGAACCCCGCGAACAGGCCCGCGGTGGTGAACAGGTTGGGCAGCAGGTAGATCCCGCGGGAGCGCGGGGGCGGCTTGATTTCGTTCATGGGTCGCAGTTTAGCCCAGCGCTCCCCTGCCCGGCTTGCCTGCGCGGCCCGGGGGTGCTGCAATCGGGTCCCCCGTGATCCGGAGCTTCCCATGCGCCTCCTGTCCTGCCTGTCCGTGCTGGCGCTCTGCCTCGCTACCGCCTCCGCCGTGCAGGCCCAGCAGGTCTACCAGTGGAAGGACAAGAACGGGGTGACGCACTACTCCGACAGCCCGCCGCCCAACCAGCAGGCTGCGCAGAACCGCCGCATCAACCAGCATGGTGCCGCGGCCGCGGATGCGCCGCAGCCGGCCGGCAAGCCGGTCGAAAACCCGCAGTGCACGACCGCGCGCGCCAACCTGCAGATGCTGGCGGCCACCAAAGGCCCGATCCAGCAGGACACCGACGGTGACGGCAAGCCTGACACCACGCTGGACGACACCGGTCGGGAGAACCAGCGCAATCTCGCCGAGGCCGCGGTGAAGGCCTACTGCAAGCCGGCCGCCGGCACCTGATCCGGCCGGATGCGCGCCTGGCTGGCGATCGCGGCAGGCATCGCACTGGGGGTCGGCGTCGCCTGGTGGCTCGGCCGGCAAGCCCCTGACGCCACATCGCGCAAGCAGGCGCGCCCGAACAACGCCGCGGCCGCCCAAGCGCGCGAAGCCCGTCCTTCTCTGTATCGCTGGCGCGACGACGCCGGCGTGCTGCAGATCACCGAGCAGCCGCCAAAGGGCCGGCGCTACGAACGCATCGACCGCGACACGCCCGCCGGCATCCGCGTGAGCGGCGACGCCGCGACCGACGCCGATTGACCCAGCGCCGCCCCGCGTGCGGCCAAGGCTGGCAAAATAGGCGATTCGCCCCTCCCGGATCCCCCTGCCGATGCGCCTGTCGCAGTTCCACCTCCGCACCACCAAGGAAACCCCGGCCGATGCCGAGCTGGTCAGCCACCAGCTGATGCTCCGCGCCGGCATGATCCGCAAGCTCGCAGCCGGCCTGTACACCTGGTCGCCGCTGGGCCTGCGCGTGCTGCGAAAGGTGGAAACCGTGGTACGCGAAGAGATGGACCGTGCCGGCGCGATCGAGATGATCATGCCGACCATCCAGCCGCGCGAGCTGTGGGAGGAGACCGGGCGCTGGGAGAAATTCGGCGGCCAGTTGCTGAAGATCACCGACCGCAAGGAGCAGCACTTCTGCTACAGCCCGACGGCCGAAGAGGCGGTGACCGACTTCGCGCGCCAGGAGCTGTCCAGCTACAAGCAGCTGCCGGTGAATTTCTACCAGATCCAGACCAAGTTCCGCGACGAGATCCGCCCGCGCTTCGGCGTGATGCGTGCGCGCGAGTTCGTGATGAAGGATGCCTACTCGTTCCACATCACCGRCGAGGACCTGGTGCGCGAGTACCGCAACATGCATGCGGCCTATACGCGCATCTTCACCCGCCTGGGCCTCGACTTCCGAGCGGTGCARGCCGACAGCGGCGCCATCGGCGGCGATGCCTCGCAGGAATTCCATGTGCTGGCCGATTCGGGCGAGGACGCCATCGCGTTCTCCACCGGCTCCGACTACGCCGCGAACGTCGAAGCCGCGCAGGCGGCGGCCCCGGGTCCGCGGCCGGCCGCCACGGAGACGTTGAGCAAGGTCGCCACGCCCACGCAGAAGACCTGCGAGGAGGTCGCCGCGCTGCTCGGCATCCCGCTGCAGCGCACGGTGAAGTCGGTCGCCGTCATGACCGACGCCGGCTTCGTGCTGGCACTGGTGCGCGGCGACCATGCCGTCAACGAGATCAAGCTGGGCAAGGTCGCCGGCATGGCCGACTACCGGCTGGCGACGGAGGCGGAAATCCTCGCCCACCTCGGCAGCGAACCGGGCTTCCTCGGCCCGATCGGCGCGAAGCAGGCGATCCGCGTGGTCGCCGACCGCGACGTGGCGGCGATGGCGGATTTCGTCGTCGGCGCCAACGAGGCCGGCTTCCATCTCGCCGGCGTCAACTGGGGTCGCGACCTGCCGGAACCGGAGACGGTGGCCGACATCCGCAACGTGGTCGCGGGCGACACGGCGGCCGACGGTGGAGAGATCCGCCTGGTGCGCGGCATCGAGGTGGGGCACGTGTTCCAGCTCGGCCGCAAGTACAGCGAAGCGATGAAGTTCACCGTGCTGGACGAAACCGGCAAGGCCGCCACGCCGGCCATGGGCTGCTACGGCATCGGCGTGTCGCGCATCGTCGCGGCGGCGATCGAGCAGAACCATGACGCCAACGGCATCGTCTGGCCCGCGCCGATGGCGCCGTGGGCTGTTGCGGTGTGCATGATCAATCCGAAGGACGACGCCGCGGTGAAGGATGCCGCCGAGGCGCTCCTCGCCGACCTGCACGCTGCCGGCATCGAAGCGGTGCTGGACGACCGCGGCCTGCGCCCGGGTGCGATGTTCGCCGACATCGAACTGATCGGCATTCCGCATCGGGTGGTGGTATCCGAGCGCGGGCTGGCGGCAGGCACGTTCGAATACCGTGCGCGTCGCGCGCAGGACGCGGAGAACATCGGCCGCGAGGACCTGCTCGCACGCCTGCGCGGCTGATGACGCGGGGATGCGCGAACCGGCATCCCCGCACCCCCGGGTTTGTGCGGCGATTCCGGGGTCGCTTACCATCGGACCACTGCCAAGGACGGGCTTTCCCTTCCTGACTGGAGATAGTTGATGTCGATCGACCTGCGTAACCTGTCCGCCAAGGAACTTGGCGCCTTGATCGAAAAGGCCAAGCAACAGCAGAGCAAGCTGGCCAAGCGCACGCCCATCGCGACGGTGCGCGGCAAGATCACCAAATTCGCCAAGGCCGAGGGCTACACGCTGGAGGAGCTGTTCGGCACCGGCGGCACGCGCCCCGCCAAGGCAGCGAGCAAGCCTGGCCCGCGCGCCGGCAAGAAGCTCGGCAAGGTTGCGCCGAAGTACCGCAACCCCGCCAATCCGAAGGAAACCTGGACCGGTCGCGGCAAGCATCCGCGCTGGATGGCCGCCCTAATCGCCAAGGGCAAGAAGGCCGAAGACTTCATCATCAAGAAGAAGTAACCGCGCTTCGCGTGATGGAAAGAAACGGGAGGCCTGGGCCTCCCGTTTCCGTTTGCGCGCGTCAGAGATTCTTGCGCGACGAGATCAGCAGGTTGCCGAACAGCAGGCCCGCGATCAGCGCCATCACCACGTTGGTGACGGCCAACAGCGCCGACTGGCCCACGCCGACATCCTGCTGCTGCACCAGCGTCAGCAGGCCGCGCAGGCTGGTGCTGCCGGGCACCAGCATCAGGATGCCCGGCACACGGATCAGCGCGCCCGGCCGGTTGGCCCAGCGCGCGAAGGCATTGCCGGCGGCGGTCAGCGTCAGGGCGGAGAGGAAGATGCCGACCGGCACGCCCCACGCCTGGCCCGCATAGCGGGAGATGCTGTAGCCGGCGATGGCGGCCGCCATCACCCAGAAATAGTCGCGACGATGCGCCTTGAACAACACGGCGAAAGCGTAGGC
>NZ_JBGFFG010000235.1:0-5341 GCF_056175765.1 Pseudoxanthomonas sp. LjRoot204_2
CCATCGATGGCGGCCGTTCGCAGGTCTACCACGACTGATCCGCATGGACGCGCCCACCCTTCCCTTCGCCCTGCCGCTGATCGCGATCCTGCGCGGCATCACGCCGGCCGACGTGCCCGCACACGTGGGCGCGCTGGTGGAAGAAGGCTACGACGCGATCGAGATCCCGACCAATTCGCCGGACTGGGCGCGCAGCGTGCGCATCGCCGTCGATGCGTTCGGCGATCACGCATGGATCGGTGCGGGCACCGTGCTGACGACGGTGGATGCGGATGCATTGCTCGCTGCCGGTGGACGCCTGATGGTCACGCCGAACACGCGCCCGCCGGTGATCCGCCACGCAGTCGAGCGCGGCCTGCAGGTCGCCGCCGGTGTCGCCACGGCGAGCGAAGCCTTCGACGCGCTCGATGCCGGCGCGCAGATGCTCAAGCTGTTCCCCGCATCCATCTACGGACCGGCGATGGTGCGCGCCCTGCGCAGCGTGCTGCCGCCGGTTCCCCTATTCGCCGTCGGTGGCGTCACGCCCGACACCCTCTCCGGCTACCTCTCAGCCGGCTGTCAGGGCGCCGGCATCGGCGGCGAACTTTACAAGCCCGGCCAGCCGGTCGAGCGCACGTGCGAGTACGCGCGTCGCTTCCGCCAGGCCTACCTGGACCACGCCGCATGAAGATCGTCCGCGTCAGCACCTTCCACGCCGCACCACGCTGGCTCTTCCTCAAGGTGGAGACCGACGAGGGCGTGACCGGCTGGGGCGAGCCGGTCATCGAAGGGCGCGCCAGCACCGTGGAAGCGGCGGTGCACGAACTGGCGGACTATCTCGTCGGCCAGGATCCTGCGCGCATCAATGATCTGTGGCAGGTGCTGTATCGCGGCGGCTTCTATCGCGGCGGCGCCATCCTGATGAGCGCGATCGCCGGCATCGACCAGGCCCTATGGGACATCAAGGGCAAGGCGCTCGGCGTGCCCGTCTACCAGCTGCTCGGCGGACGCGTGCGCGACCGCATGAAGACCTATCGCTGGGTGGGCGGCGACCGCCCTGCCGACATCGTCGCGCAGATGCAGCGCTACCAGGCGCAGGGCTTCGACACGTTCAAGTTCAACGGCACCGAGGAACTGAAGCTCATCGACAGCCCTCGCGCGATCGACGCGGCGGTGGCCAAGGTCGCGGCGATCCGCGACGCGATGGGCGACCGCGTCGATTTCGGCATCGACTTCCATGGCCGTGTCAGCGCGCCGATGGCGCGCGTGCTGCTGCGCGAACTGGCGCCGTTCAAGCCGCTGTTCGTCGAAGAGCCGGTGTTGCCCGAACAGTGGGAGTACTACCGCCCGTTGTCCGATGCGACCTCGATCCCGCTCGCCGCCGGCGAACGCATGTATTCGCGCGCCGAGTTCAAGCCGGTCCTCGCGGCCGGCGGCCTGGCGATCCTGCAGCCCGACCTGTCGCACGCCGGCGGCATCACCGAGTGCGTGAAGATCGCGGCGATGGCCGAGGCGCACGACGTGGCGCTGGCGCCGCACTGCCCGCTGGGCCCGGTCGCGCTGGCCGCGTGCCTGCAGGTGGACTTCGTGTCGCACAACGCGATGCTGCAGGAGCAGAGCATCGGCATCCACTACAACACCGGCGCGGACCTGCTGGACTACGTGCTCAACAAAGAGGATTTCCGCTGCGACGACACCGGCAGCATCGCCGCACTGCCCAGGCCCGGCCTGGGCGTGGAGATCGACGAGGACCGTCTGGTGGAAGCGCACCGGCAGCCGCCGCGCTGGCGCAACCCGTTGTGGCGGCATGCCGATGGCAGCGTGGCCGAGTGGTGATGCCGTGACGACGGCGCTGGCGACCCTGGCCGTCGACAGCCGCTGCGCGCTGGGCGAAGGCATCCTGTGGTGCGACCGCCGTCGCGTGCTGTACTGGACCGACATCCTCGCCGCCGAACTGTGGCGGCACGATCCCGACAGTGGCCACACGCATACGTGGTCGCTCCCCTCGCCGCTCGGTTGCCTCGCACTCGGCGAGGATGGGCGCCTGCTGCTGGGCCTGGCGAAGGGGCTCTACGCGAGCGATGTGGAAGCGCAGCTGTCCTCGCGCGACCTCGCCCTGGAGAAACTGGCCGATGTCGAGGCCGGCGACCCGATGACCCGCATCAACGACGGCCGCGTGGATCGTGAAAGCGGCTTCGTGTTCGGGACCAAGAGCGAACACGCCGATCTGCGTCCGGCGGGCCGCTTCTACCAGTACACCGCGACGCACGGATTGCGTGAACTGGCCTTGCCGCACGCCGCCATCCCGAATTCGATCTGCTTCGACGCCACCGGCACGCGGATGTACTTCTGCGATTCGGTGACGCCGCGGATCCTGCAGTGCCGTTACGACGCCGCGACCGCAACCGTGTCCGACATCGCGGTGTTCGTCGACCTCGACCTGCCCGGCGCGGAACCCGACGGTTCCATCATCGACGCCGAAGGCGCGTTGTGGAACGCACAGTGGGGCGCAGGACGCGTGGTGCGCTACCTCCCGGATGGCCGCATCGACCGGATCGTGCGCGTGCCGGCGCCGCAGCCTTCGTGTTGCGTGTTGCACGAGGACACGCTGTACGTGACCAGCGCACGCGTCGGACTCGACGCCGCCGCGCTCGCCGCTTCGCCGTTGTCGGGCGGCGTGTTCGCGCATCGCACCGGGCGCGCGCTGGCGCGCGGCGTGGACCGGGTGCGCCTGCCATGATCGCCGTCGACTGGGGTGCCAGCAGCCTGCGCCTGTACCGGATGGCCGACGACGGCCAGGTCCGCGAACGCCGCCGCAGCGACCAGGGCGTGCTGGCGTGCGCGGGCCGTTTCGGCGACGTGCTCGCGCAGGAAATCGCCGGCTGGGACGACACCGACATCCTGCTGTGCGGCATGGTGGGCGGACGCGGCGGCTGGCACGAGATGCCGTACCTGTCCTGCCCGGCCGGCAACCATGCGCTGGCGCTCGGCATGCAGCGTTTCCATCCGCCGGGCTTCGATGGCCGCGCGCTATGGCTGGTGCCTGGCCTGCGCGACAGCGACTCGGACAGCGTGCCAGACGTCATGCGTGGCGAAGAGACGCAACTCGCCGCATTGCTCGATGCCCTGCCCGGCGGAACGCACGTCGTCTGCCTGCCCGGCACCCACAGCAAGTGGGTCACGGTGCGCGACGGCCAGGTGCACCGCATCGCCACCGCGATGACCGGCGAACTCTTCGCGCTGTTGCGCCAGCACAGCATCCTCGGCCGGTTGATGCCCGCCGGCGACGTGCGCTTCGATGGTTACGCATTCGATGCCGGGCTGAAGCGCAGCGCCGACGCCGGTGGCCTGCTGCACCACCTGTTCGGCGTGCGCACGACGGGCCTGTTCCAGCAATTCGCCGAACCGGCGCTACCTTCGTATCTCTCCGGCCTACTGATCGGCCACGAGTTGCGCGCATCGGGCTTGCTCTCGCATGCGCCGCGCCCGGCGCAGGTGCACCTGATCGGCAACGACCGCCTGCTGGCCTCCTACGCGCACGCACTGACGACGCTGGGCGTCGGCGTGCAGCGCCATCCCGAAGACCTGTCCGCGCGCGGCCTGCATGCGCTGTGGGCACGGCGGACCGCGACCGCCCCCTACTAGAGGAAGACCGGATGCTGAAGCACTGCGCATGGATCCTGGCGGCATCGTTGATGATCGGTCCCGCATGGGCGGGCGATGCGGTCTTCAGCGACGTGCGCTACCACGGCGACGATGGGGGTCCAACGGTGGGCGCGGACGAGTACCGCAATCCGGTCGTCGCGGGCTTCTACCCCGACCCGTCCGCTATCCGCGTCGGCGACGATTTCTACCTGGTGAATTCCACGTTCGGTTACTTCCCCGGCCTGCCAGTCTTCCACAGCACCGACCTGGTGTCGTGGACCCAGGTGGGCAACGCGATCCATCGCCCCGGACAGATCAACTACGGCGAGAAGGAAGAACTGACCCGCGGCCTGTTCGCCGCCACCCTCGCCCACCACGACGGCATGTTCTACATCGCCAACACCTGCTTCTACTGCGATCGCGGCAACTTCGTGGTGACGGCCAGGAGTCCTGCGGGCCCGTGGTCGGACCCGATCTGGCTCGGCGTCACCGGCATCGATCCGTCGCTGTTCTTCGACGACGACGGCAGCGCGTGGGTGGTCCACAACGATGTCCCCGATGGAAAGCTCCGCTACGACGGCCATCGCGCCATCTGGCTGCAGCGTTTCGACTTCGGCAGGCGCGAACGGGTCGGCAAGCGCCTCCTGCTGGTGGACGGCGGCGCCGATCCCGCGGCGAATCCCGAGCACATCGAAGGCCCCCACGTCTTCAAGCACAACGGCTGGTACTACCTGACCGCGGCCGAGGGCGGCACCGGTGAGCAGCACGCGCAGATGGTATGGCGCAGCCGCGCGCTCACCGGCCCGTATCAACCCTCGCCGTCGAATCCCGCGTTGACCCAGCGCGACCTCGACCCGAAGCGCGCCGATCCGGTGACGTCCACCGGCCACGCGCAGTTCGTGAAGCTCAAGGACGGCACGTGGTGGGCGGTGTTCCTCGCCACCCGTCCGTACCGCGGCAACCAGTACAACCTCGGCCGCGAAACCTTCCTGCTGCCGGTGACGTGGAAGGACGGCTGGCCGGTGGTCCTGCCCCGCGGCGAACGCGTGCCGATGGTCGCGAAGCGCCCGGACCTGCCACGCAATGCGCAACCGTTACCCACGAGCGGGCCGATGACGTGGACCGAGCGCTTCGACGCGCCCGCGCTGCCGCTGTCGTGGATGACCCTGCATCCGCCGCAGAGCCGCTGGTACACCACCGGCGCGCACGGCCTGACGATCACGCCGGGCACGATGCCGCTGGGCGCCTTCGGCACGGTGCCGGGCCAGCCGTCGTACATCGCCCACCGCGTGCAGCATCACGCGGCCACGCTGGACACCACGCTCGCCTCGTTCGAGCCCGCCGTCGGTGAACTGGCAGGACTCGTGCTGCTGCAGAATGAGTACGGTCACTACGTGCTCGGCGTCGAACGCGATGCGCGCGGACTGGCGGTGTCGCTGTACCGGCGCAGCGGCCACGAGGACGGGAAGGAAGGCGACCGCCTGGCGCGCATTCCGCTGGACGAAGGACACGGCCCCGTGTCGCTGCGCTTCCGCGTCGATGGCCCGCGCCTGGACGCGTCGTACTCGCTGACCGCTGGCGACTGGAAGAGCGTCGCCACTGGCCTGGACGCCAGCCTGCTGAGCGTGGAGACGGCGGGTGGCTTCATCGGCAATACGTTCGGCCTCTACGCCGTGCGTCGCTGACCGCGAGATCACGGAGTCCGCATGCCTGGCAC
>NZ_JBGFFG010000236.1:0-5314 GCF_056175765.1 Pseudoxanthomonas sp. LjRoot204_2
ACAACATCCCGGAAGACCCGGTCACCGGCAGCGTCAATGCCTGCATCGCGGCCGCGCTGAATGCCGCGGGCGCGTTGCCCGGCACTGCGGGCCGCTATCTGGCCAGCCAGGGCCGCGAGCTCGGTCGCGATGGCCGTGTTCACCTGACGGTGGACGACGAAGGCGAAGTCTGGATCGGCGGTCAGGTGCAGCCGGTCATCGACGGCCAGGTGAATTGGTAAGCTGCGCGGCCCCCACGCGACAACGCCCCCATGACCCTCCGCCGCTACGTCCAGCTGGACGTGTTCGCCGACCGCCCCGGCGCGGGCAATCCGCTGGCCGTCGTCCTCGACGCCGCCGGCCTCGATGATGCCGCCATGCAGGCGATCGCCCGCTGGACGCGCCTGCCGGAAACCACCTTCGTGTTCGCGCCCACCCGACCGGGCGCGAGTTACGCTGTGCGCATGTTCAGTCCACGCCGCGAAGTGCCGTTCGCCGGCCATCCCAGCGTCGGCACCGCGCACGTGGTGCTGGAGGCGGGCCTGGCCGCGCCGGTCGACGGCGTGCTGATGCAGGAAGGCGTCGTGGGCGTGTTGCCGCTGCGTGTCGATGGCGACGGTGCGGACCGCACCATCGCCGTGCGCACGCCGCGCGCGACGGTGCTGAAGGAAGGCGATCCCTCGGGCGATGGCCTGCTGGGCGCCGCCCTCGAAGGCCTGTCGCCAGGTGTGCTGCCCGCCGCTCTCGTCGACGGTGGCCGCCGTTGGTGGCTCGCCGAGGTGCGCGACGAAGCCACGCTCCGCAGCGCCTCGCCGGACTGGGACGCGATCAGTGCGTTGGCGCGCGCTACCGAGAGCATGGGTGTCTGCGCCTATGCACGAACGCCGGGCCGCGACTACGACCTGGCCGTGCGCGCTTTCGTCGGCGCGCCCGCCGCCTTCGAGGACGCGGCTTCAGGTGCGGCCAACGCGACGCTGGCCGCCTGGCTGGCGTCGCGCAACGCGTTGCCCGGCCGCGACGGACGCTACGTCGTCAGCCAGGGCCGCGAAGTCGGTTACGACGCCCGTTTGCAGTTGCGCGTGGACCCTGCCGGCGATGTCTGGTCCGGCGGCCATGTGCGCACCATCGTGACCGGCCAGATCGACTGGTAACGATGGCGGCTTCTTGTGGGAGCGACGTCAGTCGCGAAAGCGCAGTCCTTGAATGCGCGAGGCGACCGGGCGCGGTGAGCCGTCGCGACTGACGTCGCTCCCACAGAGGCAAGAACTTACTTCGCCTCGTACACCGGCCTGCCATCCACCCAGGTAGAGCGGACGTGCAGCGCATCGAGCTGTTCGCCCGGCACGGCCAGGGGATCCTCGTCGAGGATGACGAAGTCCGCACGCAGGCCGGGAGCTAGCTTGCCCACCTCCGCCTCGTCGTGCGCCGCCCATGCCGCATCGGCGGTGAAGCCGCGCAGCGCTTCGCCCGCACTCAGGCGCTGATCGGGCATCCAGCCACCCGCGGGCGCATCGTGCCCGTCCTGGCGCGTCACCGCGGCGTGCAGTCCGCGCCGCGGATCGACCGATTCCACTGGAAAATCCGATCCCAGCGCCAGCTTCGCGCCGCTCGCCTGCAGGCGCTGCCACGCATAGGCGCCCTTGATGCGCGTCGGGCCCAGGCGATCCTGCGCCCAGGGCATGTCCGAGGTCGCATGCGTGGGCTGCATCGACGCGATCACGCCCAGTGCGGCGAACCGCGGGAATTCCTCCGGCGCCACCACCTGCGCGTGCTCGATCCGCCAGCGATGGTCGGTCTTCGCAGCATCGCCGAGCACGCGGGTGTACGTGTCCAGCACCAGCCGGTTGCCACGGTCGCCGATCGCATGCGTGGCCACCTGGACGTGGCAGCCGCGCGCCCTGCGCATCGCCGCTTCCAGCGCCGCCGGCTCGGTCAYCAGCAGGCCACGGTTGCCGGGATCGTCGCTGTAGTCCTCCAGCAGGGCAGCGCCTCGGCTGCCGAGGGCACCGTCGGCGTACAGCTTCACGCCCCGCATCTGCAGGCGGCCGCCCGCGTGGCGATACGGGCCGTGCGCACACAGATCCGCCAGTGCGTCCCCATTGCCGTCGGCGTAGGTATCGATGCGCAGCGGCAGGCGGCCTTCATCGGCGAACTGCTTCATCAGCGCCAGGTCCTCGCGCGACACACCCATGTCGTGCACGCCCGTCAGGCCATGGCGCACGGCGGCCTGCGTGGCCTTCTCCAGCGCCTGTCGGCGATAGGCCGCATCCGGTGCCGGGACGACGTCATTGACGAGCGACATGGCGGCATCGATGAACACCCCGGTAGGCTTGCCTGCGACGCGCTCGATGCGCCCGCCCTCGGGCTGCCAGTCGCCGTCCAACGGACGCGATGCCTTCGCAGCGACGGCACGCAGCGCCGCGCTGTTGCCCCAGCCCGCATGGCCATCCACGCGCTCGAGCCAGACGGGACGGTCGGGAAACGCCTCATCGAGATCTTCGGCCGTCGGAAAGGCCTTGCCCGGCCAGTCGTTCTGGTCCCAGCCACCGCCCAGTAGCCACGCCCCCGGTGGCAATGACATCTCGAAAGCGCGCAGGCGCGCGATGACCTCGGCCTTGTCCGCCGCATCCACCAGGTCCGCCCGCATCAGTGCGTAGCCCAATCCCATGACGTGGCCGTGCGCGTCGATCAGACCCGGAATCACCGTCTTGCCCGGCGCATCGATGCGTCTCGCGCCGGGATAACGTGCCAGCAGATCACGCGCATCACCGACCGCCAGAATGCGGCCCTGCTCGTCCCATGCCATCGCTTCGACGAGAGGGCGTGCAGGATCCAGGGTATGCACGCGCGCGCCGGTCACCAACTTCACCTGGGCCTGCACGACGCCCGTGCACGCAAGCAAGCCCGCCACCCCCCACGCCAAATGCCGCATATCCCACCCCCGCATTGATCCAGCGCGGGACTATGCGCGGAGTGGGCCGGCACGGCAACGCCCATGGAAAAGGGGCCTTGCGGCCCCTTCTCGCGACTCTCGCCCGCCTGCCACATCGGGCTCACCATGCCCGCTCCGTCATTCCGGACGCACGTCCACGCGTACGCGCATGCGATCGCCCGGGTGGTAGCCGGTGCGGGTACGGTAGGTACGGCCACCATATTCGTACGTCACGTCGTACCCTGAAACGCGCCCGTCGCGTTCGTAGCGTTCATCGTATCGACCGTCGTTCGCGGGCACCGGATCGCAGACGCGCACCTGCCCGCGCTGCACCTGGCGGTTGCGCTGGCTGTTGTCGTAGATGGAGCGGCCCGCCATGCCGCCGACCATGGAGCCCACCGCCGTGCCGACATAGCGTCCGCTGCCGTCGCCCACCTTGCTGCCCAGTACCGCACCGGCGATACCGCCGATCACGGTGGCCACGGTACGGCCAGCTTCGTTGCCTCCGCTGGATACGCGGCGTTCGCCATAACCGTCCTGCCCGTAAACGTCGCGATAGTCGCCGCTGTCGTAGACATCGCCGTAGTCGCGAGTCCCGTAGACATCGCCACGATAGTCGTCCCGCGCATAGACGTCGTCGGCATCCCGGTAGTAACACTGCTGGGCCGCGCCGCGCGTCTCACGGTAGCCGTTGTCGATGACCGGGTCTACGCGGACCACGCGCGCGTAGTCGTAATAGGGTTCGTCGCCGTAGCGGTCCGTCGTGCCGTAATAGCGCGTGGACTGCGCGGATGCCACGCCGGAAGCGAGCAGGCCGATGGCCAGCACGGTGGCGGATAGACGCTTCATGTCGGGTACTCCCCCACGCCGGATTGGCGTGCTGGCATGCTCGGCCGATGCGGGTGAAACATGGCTGAACTCAGCCGGTTTTCGCGGCCCGGTTTAGCCATTCGACAGCTTGCGCGGCAATGCCGGCCGCTTCGCGCCCGAGCAACGGCCCGACATGCGAACCTGAGACCGTTTGCAGCACCTCCGCGCCCCACGCCTCGGCCATCGCCCGCGTGATCGCAGGCGGCACGTCGTCGTCTTGCGCGGACGCCACGCACAGCATCGGGCATGCGGGACGTTCCGCCGCGACACCACCATGGGCTTCGCGCAGCACGGCACCGGACTCGTCGCGCCAACGGCGGAACGCGTACAACGTCGTCGCGTCGTCCGCCTCGGGCAGTGCCCTGAGTGTGCCGGACAATCGCGCGTCGCGCCGCCACGGCACCACATCGGGCCAGTCGCGTGCCGGCATGTCCACGTGCCACGGCGCCGGCGGCAACGGATTCACCAGCACCACCGCATCCGCACCCTCGGCGGCATCCAGTACGAGCAATCCGCCCAGGCTCGCACCGACCAGCACGCGCGGCCGCGGCAATGCCGCCAACGCCGCGCGCACCTGCGCCTGGTAGTCCTCGATATGCGTGGCCGCCACGTCGCCGCGCACGGGCACGAGGTCGGGGGCCGCCACCTGGAAGCCCGCCGCCTCGAACACGCCACGCCACACATTCCACTCCCAACCGCCACCGCCCGCGCCATGCACGAACAAGGCGGYCCGCGTGTCCGTCAAAGCAGGGTCGCCTCCAGCGATACCGGCACAGACAGCGCGCGCGAGATCACGCAACCCGCCTTGGCCTGCTGGGCGATCTCCTCGAACTGCGCCGCGCTGATCCCCGGCACGCTCGCCGAGACGGTCAGCTTGATCGCGGTGATCGTCGGGCCCGGATCCATGCCCGGTTCCATCGTCGCCTCGGCGCGCGTCTGCAGCTTGTCGGGCGTGAAGCCCGCCTTGCCGAGCACCGCCGACAACGCCATGGTGAAGCAGCCGGCATGGGCGACCGCCAGCAGTTCTTCCGGATTTGTGCCCTTCTCGTCGCCGAAGCGGGTCTTGAACGAATAGTTCTGGCCTTCGAACAGGCCGCTCTGCGGCGTGCTCAGGCTGCCCTTGCCGGACTGCAGATCGCCAGCCCACACCGCATCCGCGTAACGCTTCAAAGCCATGGTCGTGCTCCTCGGGTCAGGGGAAGCGAAGGGTACACCGACGGATGTTCACGCCATGTACCGCAGTGCGACTTGACCCCTCCCCCGCACGCGCAGATGCTGGCCGCCCGCCATGACCGCCCGCCGAGCGCACGCTCACGGGACGCGCTCAGCCCGGACAGCCATGACGGCCCTTCGACCCAACCCACGGGAGGAACGGCCTCATGTCGTACAGCACACAACAGATCCGCAACGTGGCCCTGGCAGGCCACCCCGGCGCCGGCAAAACAACGCTCTTCGAAGCCCTGCTGCATGCCGGCGGCGCCCTCCAGGTGGCAGGCACCATCGAGCGCGGCACGACCGTCTCGGATCACGATC
>NZ_JBGFFG010000237.1:0-5294 GCF_056175765.1 Pseudoxanthomonas sp. LjRoot204_2
TATCGATAGGGCCGGATCAGAACCGGAATGTCACGCCTGCCATGGGTCCGTGGACCTTGAACTGGCCGGTCAGCTTGCCGGTGACCTCGACGGTTCCGACACCGGACTCGGGCGGCGCCTCGAAGGATCCGCGATAGTCGTTGGCGAGCTTGAGGCGGAACCAGTCATAGCCGACGTGAATCCCCAGGCGCTCGGTGACCAGGTACTCGAGGATCAGGCCGCCGCGCTCGAAATGTCCGCGCTCCTCGACGAAGTCACCCCAGCGCGTGTCCAGGTACTGGGCCTGGGCCTCGATACGCAGTCGCTCGGTCGGCGCCCAGCTCACGCGGGTGTGCAGGTTCGGCGAGGTCCCGTCCTTCTTCCAGCGGAAAGACTCCCACTGCGGATCGATCTCGCCCGTGCCGGTGCTGGTACCGGTGCCGCGCGCCTCCAGCACCGCGTGGGTGACGCCGGCGCCAAGGCCCCACTGGAAGCGCGGGGTGTCGATGACCGCGAACTCGTAATTCAGGCTGGCCAGTTCGAAGCTCAGGCGGCCGTCGACGTCGATGGCGGGGATTTCGACCGGTTCGCCGGGAATCTCGACCTCGTCGAAAATGTTGCCGGGGTCGACCCAGTCGCCATCGAAGTTCCACGACTGGTTGCGACGGTAGTCGTAGTAGTTCAGGCGCAGCGACTGCCGCGGCGACATGGCGAAGGCAAGCTCGCCGCGCGGCCGCCAGCGGCCATCGGAATCGATGCCGCCCGCCGCCGCCAATTCCTCCGTGCGCTCGCCGTCGGTGGCGACGCCGGTACCGTCGAAGCGGATGTTGGCCTCGGGATTGAAGGCGGACAGGCGGACTTCGAAGCGGGCGTCGTCGCTGAAATCCTGCGCGGCGGCGGTGGTGGCGAGCAGCGCCAGCGGCAGGCAGGCGAGCAGGGAAACGAAGGCGGGGGTGTTGCGGGGGCAGGGCCGGTTCATGGGCGCTCCATGCGTCGAGGGGGAGCACTACCTTCATGGCCCACGGGTCGTCATCGGGTGAATTGGATGAACGTCACGCCCGGCGACGTCTTCCCGATGCCACAAAAAAGTGAAGCCCCGGGGGCAGCCGGGGCTTCGTGGAAGGCCTGTGGCGGAGCATCGGACGAGGAAGTTGAGCAGCAGGCCTTGCAAGGACTGACAGGGAGTTTCCGGCAAAGTTCCGGAGAATTCCCGGGAAAATTCTGAACAGGGGAAACGGTTACACGCAGGCGGCGCAAGGGCTGCGGGCGGCGTGTGCCCCTGAGGCCCGCTTTCTACCTTTGGCGGTTGTCCCGGAAATTGTCCCGCTGCTATACTTTTGCGGCTCGGCGAGGCGCTTTACCGCCTTGTACCCCGCCAATTCCGTAGGGCTTTCGTGTGCTGAATTCCGTCGCTACGGGCCGGCGGCTAGTGTTGCGCGCCGCTGTCTGGCAGACGGGCGCGGTGCTGCTGGTCGCGCTGCTGTTCCTGCTCCGGGGCGTGCCCCAGGCGGTCGCGGCGGCGGTTGGAGGGCTGGCGATCGTGGCCAGCGCGCTGCTGGCGGCCTGGATGGCCTTCGGTGGCGGCGTGCTCGGGGCCGTCTCGGCGGTGCTGAGGCTCGTCGCGGGCATGGTGGTGAAGTGGGTCGTGGTGATCGGCGTGCTGGTGGTTGGCGCGGGGCTGTACAAGCTGCCCCCGCTGCCTCTCCTGGCAGGCGTGATCACCGGACTGGTGGCACAGGTGCTGGTCGCGACCGGCAAGCAGCGATAACCCAACTAGAAAGGTTTCCGACTCATGGCGGGCGAGGCTCTTACTCCCACCAGCTACATCCAKCACCACCTGAAGAACCTCACGGCCCAAGTGGGTGGCGACGGTCCGTTCTGGACGATCAACGTCGACACCTTCGTGACCGCCGTGCTGATGGGGCTGCTGATCGTATTCGCGTTCTGGCTGGCGACCCGCAAGGCGACCGCCGGCGTGCCGGGCAAGTGGCAGGCCTTCGTCGAGATCATGCTCGAGTTCGTGGACAAGCAGGCCCGCGACACCTACCACGGGACCAGCAAGCTGGTGACGCCCATCGCGATCACCATCTTCTTCTGGATCCTGATGATGAACCTGCTGAAGATGATCCCGGCAGACTTCATCGCCAAGCCGCTCGAGCTGATGGGCGTGCATTACTGGAAGCCGGTGCCCACCGCCGACGTCAACGCCACCCTGGGCATGTCGATCAGCGTGTTCTTCCTGATGATCGTCTTCGCGCTGCGCTCCAAGGGCCTGGGCGGCTTCACCCACGAGTTCCTGACGGCGCCGTTCGGCAAGTGGATGATGCCGTTCAACCTGATCCTCAACATCGTCGAATGGGTCAGCAAGCCCATCTCGCTGGCGATGCGACTGTTCGGCAACATGTTCGGCGGCGAGATCGTCTTCCTGCTGATCTGGGTGCTGGGCGGCGCGGGCATCGTCGGCATGCTCGGCGGCGCAGCATTCGGCCTGGGCTGGATGCTGTTCCACCTGCTGGTCATCCCTCTGCAGGCCTTCATCTTCATGATGCTGTCGATCGTCTACCTGAGCTTGTCGGAAGACAGCCACTAACGTTTCCGCTTCACCGTTCCCTTCGTACCATCCACCTTTCAAGCACTTAGTTCCGGAGATCACCATGGAAAGCATCCTCACCAACCTCGCCCAGGTCCAGGCTTCGACCGCCCTCGCCATCGGCATCATGATCGGCCTGGCCGCGCTGGGCGCCGGCCTGGGTCTGGCCATCATGGCCGGCAAGTTCCTGGAATCGGCTGCCCGCCAGCCGGAGCTGATCCCGGTCCTGCAGGTGCGCATGTTCATCACCGCCGGCCTGATCGACGCCGCGTTCATCATCTCGGTCGCCGTGGGCCTGCTGTTCGCCTTCGCCAGCCCGTTCATCACGATCTTCACCGAACAGCTGGCCAAGCTGGCGGGCTGATCCGTCGCGTGCACGCCTGACCGCGCGCTCCGGCCCGCGGTCAGTCACCAGGCGTAGCTGGGCCGGCGCGATGTGCGCGGGCCCTTCATCACCGGCAGGTTTACGATGAATATCAATCTCACTCTGTTCGCCCAGGCGCTGGCCTTCGCCGGCCTGATCTGGATCATTGCGACCAAAATCTGGCCGCCGCTGCTCGCTGCCATCGAAGAACGCCAGCAGAAGATCGCCGAAGGCCTCGCCGCCGCCGACCGCAGCCAGAAGGATCTGGCGCAGGCGCAGGAAAAGGTCAACGAAGCGCTGAAGGACGCCCGCGTCAAGGCCAACGAGATCATCGACCAGGCCCACGCGCGCGCCAACCAGATCGTCGACGCGGCCAAGAACGAGGCGATCGCCGAAGCCAACCGCCAGAAGGAACTGGCCCAGGCCGAGATCGAGGCCGCCGCCACGCGTGCCCGCGAGGACCTGCGCAAGCAGGTGTCCGCACTGGCCGTCAGTGGTGCCGAGAAACTGTTGAAGCGCGAGATCGACGCCAACGCCCACAAGGCGCTGCTCGACGAACTCGCCGCCGAAATCTGATCCGGACGATCTGACCGATGAGCCAGGCCCTGACCGTCGCACGCCCCTACGCCCGCGCCGCCTTCGCGACGGCGCGCGACGAAGGCAACTTCGCCGCCTGGTCGCAGGCGCTGGGTTTTGCCGCGCATGCCGCGGCGGACCCGCGCGTGGCCGCGCTGCTGCCGAATCCGCAGCTGCTGCCGGCGGACGCCGTGTCGCTGCTGTCGCCGGACGGCGCCAGCGATGCGTTCACCCGCTTCCTGGGCATCCTGGCCGATGCGCGCCGCCTGCCGCACTTGCCGGAGATTGCCGGCCTGTTCGAGGAGCTGCGCGCCGACGCCGAGCATGTCGTGAAGGCGAAGGTCACCTCCGCCACGGACCTGCCCGCCGGCGAACTCGACGTGATCAAGGCCGCCTTGAAGAAGCGCTTCGGTCGCGAGGTCGAGGTGGAGACGGCGGTCGACGCGTCGCTGATCGGCGGCGCCGTGATCGATGCCGGCAGCGTGGTGATCGACGGCTCGCTGAAAGGCAAGCTGGCGCGCCTGCAGTCGGCGCTGACGCACTGAATTCCCATTGAACCGCCGCGCGCAAGCGGGCACACAGGACTTACCCATGGCTACCACGCTCAACCCCTCTGAAATCAGCGACCTGATCAAGACCCGTATCGAGAAGGTCAAGCTGGCCGCGGAGTCGCGCAATGAAGGCACCGTCACCAGCGTGTCCGACGGCATCGTGCGCATCTTCGGCCTGGCCGACGTCATGCAGGGCGAAATGATCGAGCTGCCGAACAGCACGTTCGCGCTCGCGCTGAACCTGGAGCGCGATTCGGTCGGCGCCGTGGTCCTGGGCGACTACGAGCACCTGCGCGAAGGCGACGTGGCCAAGACCACCGGCCGCATCCTGGAAGTGCCGGTCGGTCCGGAAATGCTCGGCCGCGTCGTGAACGCGCTGGGCGAGCCGATCGACGGCAAGGGCCCGCTTGGCACCTCGCTGACCGCGCCGGTGGAGCGCGTCGCCCCGGGCGTGATCTGGCGCAAGTCGGTCGACCAGCCGGTGCAGACCGGTTACAAGTCGRTCGACKCGATGRTSCCGATCGGCCGYGGCCAGCGCGAGCTGATCATCGGCGACCGCCAGACCGGCAAGACCGCSRTGGCMATCGACGCCGTGATCAACCAGAAGGGCACCGGCATCAAGTGCGTGTACGTCGCGATCGGCCAGAAGGCTTCGACCGTGGCCAACATCGTGCGCAAGCTGGAAGAGAACGGCGCGCTGGCCCACACCGTGGTCGTCGCCGCCACCGCTTCCGAATCGGCCGCGATGCAGTACATCAGCGCCTACTCCGGCTGCACCATGGGCGAGTACTTCATGGACCGCGGCCAGGACGCCCTGATCGTGTACGACGACCTGTCCAAGCAGGCCGTCGCCTACCGCCAGATCTCGCTGCTGCTGAAGCGTCCGCCGGGCCGTGAAGCCTACCCGGGCGACGTGTTCTACCTGCACTCCCGCCTGCTCGAGCGCGCTGCCCGCGTGTCCGAGGAGTACGTCGAGAAGTTCACCGAAGGCAAGGTCACCGGCAAGACCGGTTCGCTGACCGCGCTGCCGATCATCGAAACGCAGGCCGGCGACGTGTCCGCGTTCGTGCCGACTAACGTGATCTCGATCACCGACGGCCAGATCTTCCTGGAAACCGACCTGTTCAACGCCGGCATCTCGGTCTCGCGCGACGGTGGCGCCGCCCAGACCAAAATCATCAAGAAGCTGTCGGGCGGCATCCGCATCTCGCTCGCCCAGTACCGTGAGCTGGCC
>NZ_JBGFFG010000238.1:0-5291 GCF_056175765.1 Pseudoxanthomonas sp. LjRoot204_2
CGACGACGGTGGCGGCCGCACCGATCACGCCTTCGCTGATTCCCGCACCGGCGGTAATGGAAACCGGCACCGGCAGCTTCACTGTCGGCACGGGCACGCGCCTGTCCGCCAGGGGTGACGTGGCGACGCGCGTCGCGCGGCAGTTCGCCGCCTACCTGCAGTCGGCGGGCGGGCCGGCACTGGCCACTACCGGGGACACAGGCAAGGGCCTGATCCAGTTCGTGCTAGCGCCGGCCGGCGCTGGCTCGGCCAATCCCGAGGCCTATACGCTCGACGTGACGCGCGACGGCATCATCGTGCAGGCGCACGACGAACGCGGCCTGTTCTACGGCGCGGTGACGCTGTGGCAACTGGTCACGCAGGGCGACAAGGGCGGGGCCACGCTGCCCGTGCTGCACATCGAGGACGCACCGCGATTCGGCTGGCGCGGCTTCATGCTGGACCCGGCCCGCCACTTCCAGCAGGTCGACGACGTCAAGAAGATCATCGACGCGATGGCGCTGCACAAGCTCAACACGCTCCACTGGCACCTGACCGACGACCAGGGCTGGCGCATCSAGATCAAGCAGTACCCGAAACTCACCGGGATCGGCGGCTGCCGCATTCCCGCCGGCGATGGCGGCAAGGATCCGAAAACCGGCGAGCCGCGCCCCTACTGCGGCTTCTACACGCAGGACCAGATCCGCGACGTGGTGAAGTACGCCGCCGAGCGCCACATCACTGTGGTGCCGGAGATCAACGTGCCGGGCCATGCGACCRCGGCGATCGCCGCCTATCCCGAACTGGGTTCCATCGACACGCCGCTGGTTCCGTCGAACGAATGGGGCGTGTTCCCCAACCTCGTCAACGTGGAGGAGCCGACGATCGCCTTCTTCGAGAACGTGCTGGGCGAGGTCGTCGCCCTGTTCCCGGGCACCTACGTGCACATCGGCGGCGACGAAGCGGTGAAGGACCAGTGGGAAGCCTCCGCGCGTGAGCAAGCTCGGATGCAGGCCGTCGGCGCGAAGACCGAGATGGACCTGCAGGGCTATCTGGTGGAACGCCTCGAGAAGTACCTCGCCGGGCACGGCAAGCGCCTGATCGGCTGGGACGAGATCCTCGAAGCCAAGTTGCCGGCGGAAGCGACGGTGATGTCGTGGCGCGGCATCGAAGGCGGCCTGCAGGCGGCGCGCCAGGGGCACGACGTGGTGATGTCGCCGTCGAACAAGACGTACCTCGACTATCTGCAGACCGCCTCGCCGAACGAACCGCCCGGACGCCCCGCGCTGATCACGCTGCAGGATGTCTACGGCTTCGAGCCGGTGCCGCCGGATCTCGAGGAAAGCCAGCGCCACCACATCCTCGGACTGCAGGCAAACCTGTGGACCGAGCACACGCGCACGTTCGCGCGCCTGCAGCACAACGCATTCCCCCGCCTCGCCGCGGTCGCCGAAACCGGCTGGTCGCCCGCGGCCAAGAAGGATTTCGCCAGCTTCACCGCCCGGCTGCCCGCGCAACTGAAGCGCTACGACGCCATCGGCCTGGGCTACGCGAAGACACCGTTCGAGCCGCTGATCGCCACCGAGGACAACCGCAAGGCAGGCACTGCGAAGGTCACGCTGTCCAACCCGCTCGACTACCCGGTGCACTACACCACCGACGGCAGCGAACCCACGCAGGCGTCGCCGACCTTCGCGTCGCCGATCGAGGTGAAGCTGCCGGCCACGCTGCGCGCCGCGGCCTTCGCCGACGGTCGCCCCCTGGTGCCGGCGTCGACGTTCGAACTGAGCGCCGCTTCGATGCTGAGCCGCACCGATGAGGCGATGTCGGTCTGCCCCGACGCCGGCCGCCTGCTGCTGCGCCTGGAAGACGATGGCCCGGCCGATGGCGAGCGCGCGATCTTCAACGCGACGATCTTCTATCCGTGCTGGCAGTGGGACCAGGCCGACCTGGAAGGCATCGCCTCGATCAGGGTACGTGCGGGCCGCATTCCCTACTATTTCCAGCTCGCGCACGACGAGCCGCACCGCACCTTCGAACCAGCGAAGTCGCCGCTGGGCGAACTGGAAATCCTGGGTGGCGGCTGCAAGGGCCACACGCTGGCGACGGTCGCGCTGCCGGCCGCGCCGAACGCGGATGGCTTCCTCGACCTCGAAGCACCGCTGCCCGCAGGCACCACCGGCAAGCAGGACCTGTGCGTGCGCTTCACCGGCGACACGCGCCCGCAGATGTGGGTGCTGGACCGCATCACGCTGCAGCCTCGCTGACGGCCGTCATCGCAGCATGGAAGAGCCGGGCATGTCCCGGCTTTTCTTTTTCCTAGACGCGTGCGGGACGCAGGCGCGCGTCCAGTGTGAGCARCAGGCGGTGCACGGGCGTCGGCAACGTCGCCAGTCCGGCCAGCACACCCAGCGTGTTCGCAAGCGCATCGCGCGGGTCGGCCATGCGCGTGGCGGTCAGCGTGCCCTGTGCGAACTCCAGGCAGACGCCCAGGGCGACCAGCAGCGCCGCCACGATCAGGCAGCCGCGCCGCGTGGCGAACAACTGCATCGCCGCCGCCGACAACACGCCGTAGGCGAGGAAATGCTCGACCTTGTCGCCGCCTTCCGGCACCGGCGGCAATCCGCTCAGGTTCACCAGCGACAACACGATCACGGCGGCGACGGCCAGCAGCCAAAACCCAAGCCACAGCCGCGGGCGATGGAACGGCTTCAGCGCGAAGACACGGCTCACAGGCGCCAGCTCAGGTCGTTGAACAGGAAGGCCGTGCCGAACTCGACGTCGCTGGAGAATCCCATCACCTGGAAACGCTCGCCCATCTCGCTGGGGAGCGTCAGCCGCTTGGCTTCGTTGCGCAGGCGCAGCAGCGTGGTTTCGTCCGCGCGCGCCTCGGCTTCGTTCAAGCGCTCCTGCAGCCCATTGCCGAGCAGGAAGTTCGCCTGCGTGGTGTAGCCGGCCAGGTCGAACCCGGCCTGCGTGCCCGCCTCGGCCAGCGCGGTGAAGTCGACCGAGGCGGTGATGTCCTGCAGCCCGGGCCACAGGTAGGGATCGTTGTGCACGCGGTGGCGGTAGTAGGCACGCAGCGTGCCGTCGTCGCGATCGGGCTGGTAGAACTCGCGCCGCGTATAGCCGTAGTCGGCGAACAGCATGGCGCCCCGGTCCAGGCCACCCATCACCGCCTGGATCCAGTAGGGCAACTGCGGCAGCAGCTCGGAGCGATAACCATCGGGAAACGGCCGCCCGATGTACCGCTCGACATGGCGCACCGCCGCGGACAGCAGGGCATCGGCCGGGCGATCGGCACGCACGAAGCGGCCTTCGCCATCCATCGCCACGCCCTCTTCGAACACTTCGCCATCGCGCAGCGTGAAGCGCGGCGTCGGCAAGGCATCGATCACTTCATTGGCGAACAACACGCCGCTCCACGTCGCCGAAGGTGGGCCGTCCAGCCATTCCACCAGCTCGAACACCGGCGGAATCAGGCGCTGGCGCAGCCGTTCGCGCTGGCGCTCGCGCAGGTCCGCACTGGGCTCCAGGATCGCGTAGCGCGCCGGCAGCGCATCGAGTTCCAGCAAGCGCTTGAGCATGATGTCGGCGAAGGCGCCGCTGCCGCCGCCGATTTCAACGAACTCGGCTTCGGGACCCAACTGCTGCAGCACCGGGGCCACGGCCTGCGCGACGCAGCTCGCGAACAAAGGACCCAGCTCGGGCGATGTCGTGAAATCGCCCGCCTCGCCGAACTTGGTGCTGCCGGCGCTGTAGTAGCCGAGTCCGGGCGCATACAGGCTGCGCTCCATGAAGCGCGAAAACGGAATGCTGCCGCCCTCGGCGGCGATCTCGTTTCGGATGAAATCAGCAAGGCGTTCGCTGTGGGCGCGCGCCGCATCGTCGGGAAGGGGGAGATCGGCCTGCATGGCGCACCTGGAGCGGAAATCCCGGCCATTGTACGGGCCGTCTAACACTGCGACGGTGGCCCTAGCCAACCCCCGGGACGGCGCATAGAATCGTGATGCACAGCAGCAACGGACACGCCATGACCTATTGCGTCGGCATCGAAGTCAACGAAGGCCTGGTCTTCGCCGCGGATACCCGCACCAGCGCTTCCTTCGACGACGTGCGCGTGTACCGCAAGATGCACGTGTTCGAATGGCCCGGCGACCGCGTGCTCGTCATCATGTCGGCCGGCAACCTGGCGACCACGCAGCTCACGCTGTCCCGCCTGCAGCGCGACATCGACGATCCCACCGCCACGCGCAGCCTGCGCACGTTCTCGCATCTCTACGAGGTGGCGGAATACGTCGGCGAGATGCTGGTGGCCAGCCAGGTGAAGATGAGCGGCGAACTGCAGCAGAGCGGCGTCAACGTGCAGTCCACGCTGATCCTGGGGGGGCAGATCGCCGGCGAGCGTCCCGGCCTGTACATGGTGTACCCGCTGGGCAACTGCATCGCCACGTCGCCGGAAACCCCTTACCTGCAGATCGGCGAGTCGAAGTACGGCAAACCCATTCTCGACCGCATCATCCGCCCCGAAACGCCGCTGGAAGATGCCGCGCGCTGCGCGATGGTGTCGCTGGATTCCACCATCCGCTCCAACCTCTCGGTCGGCATGCCGGTGGACATCGCCCTGGTGCGGAACGGCGACCTGAGGATCAGCCAGCAGATGCGGCTGGAAGCGGACACCCCGTTGTACGCCGAGATCCACGACACCTGGTCGCGCAAGCTGGAAGCCGCCGTGCACAGCCTGCCGCGCTTTCCATGGGAGCCGCAGCAGGCACAGGAAGCGCCGCCGCCGGGCCTGCCCGCCATGCCGCCCCGGCGAGTACCGTCGCGACAGGATCCGGGCGACGCGCAAGGCCAGCAGCAGTAACCGTCCGCCGACGCCGCGAGCCTGCGATGAAACCCTGGGCCGTCGCGCTGCTGGCATTCCTGCTGGGCGCCGGCGTCACCGCGCTGATCCTCGTGATCTGGATGCCACCGGCCTGGCGGATCGTCGCCGGCGCGGCGGGACTGCTCGTCGCCAGCAAACTGGCGGCGGTGTCCGCGGCCGCCTGGCGCGAACGCGGCGACTCAGAGCCGCTCAGCCGTGGAAGTAGCCGGAGGCGACGGCGTCGTGCAACGCGCCGAGATGCCGCTGGATCTCGTCCATGAACGCAGCGGGGTTCCGCTCCGCCAGCACGGCGGGGTCGGCGTTGCGCGTCATGCCCAGCACGCGGTTGAGGTGGCGGTCCACGCCCGGACGTGGCGGCATGGTGGGCAGCACGCTCTGCACGCGCGCCAGGCAGAACTGCACGCTGCGCGGGAATTCGTTGTTC
>NZ_JBGFFG010000239.1:0-5250 GCF_056175765.1 Pseudoxanthomonas sp. LjRoot204_2
GCTCCTACTACTGCCATCCCGAACAGCTCTCCACGATCCAGGCCGAAGTGAAGACCGTCGCCGCCTCGCTGGGCTGCGAAGTACTGTATTCGGCCGACCGCTACCTGGACATCCTGCCGCGCGACACGCGCAAGGGCAGCACGCTGACCGCGCTGGTGGACGAGCTGGCACTCGACCCGTCGCGCGTGCTGGTGGCCGGCGACACGCTCAACGACCTGTCGATGTATGGCGAGGGCTTCCCCGGCGTGTGCGTGGGCGAATCCGAGCCGGCGCTGATCGCCGCCACGGCCGACATGGACAACGTGCTGCATGCCGATGCGCCGGGCTGCGGCGGCATCCTGCAGGCGATGGCGCACTTCGCGCTGCTGGAGGCGGACGACTACCGGCCCACGCTGCATCCCCCGGGCAAGGCGGAACTGGTGATGGTCTACCACCGCCTGCCGTACGAGGAACACATCGTCGATGGACAGCGCGTGCGCCGCCCGCACAGTTCGCCGAACGGCATCATCCCGAGCCTGTTGAGTTTCTTCGGCGATGGCCAGCCCGGTTCGTGGGTGGCGTGGACGGTGGACGATCCGAAGGCACCCCCCATCGAGCCGCGCGCGCCGGTGGACGCCGAACGCTATCCGGGCCTTACCGCCACCCACGTGCCGCTGACCAAGCATGAGGTGGACGTGTTCTACAAGCGCTTCTCGAAGGAGGCGTTCTGGCCGGTGATCAACAGCTTCTGGGAGCGCGCGCGTTTCAGCGAGGACGACTGGGACCTATTCAAGCGCGTCAACCGCCGCTTCGCCGAGGCTGCCGCCGCCGAGGCCGCGCCGGGTGCGACCGTCTGGTTGCACGACTACAACCTGTGGATGGTGCCGTCGGTGCTGCGCGAACTGCGGCCGGACGTGAAGATCGCCTTCTTCCACCACACGCAGTTTCCCTCGGCGGACATCTTCGCGGTCCTGCCGTGGCGCCGCGAGATCCTCGGCAGCCTGCTGGCCTGCGACTACGTGGGCTTCCACATCCCGCGCCATGCCGAGAACTTCACCGACGCGGTGCGCAGCACGTTCCCGGTCGAGGTGACGCGGCGCGCGTCGTGCGCGCCGCGCTTCATGACCTTCGGCTGCGCGGTCGGCGTGGAGGACATGGCCACGGAGTTGCGTATCGACGGACGCACGGTGCGCATCGGTGCGCACCCGATCGGCACCGACGTGGGGCGCATCCGGGCCTGTCTCGAGACGGAGCAGGTGGCGGAGGACATCGCGCGCATCCGCGACGAGATCGGCCGGCGCAAGCTGGTGCTGTCGATCGAACGGCTGGATTACACCAAGGGCAT
Source organism: Pseudoxanthomonas sp. LjRoot204_2 (assembly GCF_056175765.1). Classification (NCBI taxonomy): domain Bacteria; kingdom Pseudomonadati; phylum Pseudomonadota; class Gammaproteobacteria; order Lysobacterales; family Lysobacteraceae; genus Pseudoxanthomonas; species Pseudoxanthomonas sp. LjRoot204_2. Next base: position 1,325 of record NZ_JBGFFG010000239.1, read on the forward strand.
CCTGCAGAAGCTGCAGGCGTTCGAACGCCTGCTGGACGAGTCGCCCGAGCTGCGCGGCGAAGTGACGCTGGTGCTGGTCTGCGTACCCGCCGCGAAGGAGATGACCATCTATCGCCCGCTGCAGCAGCAGATCGAACAGGCGGTGGGGCGCATCAACGGTCGGCTGTCGCAGCTGGACTGGACGCCGGTGCGCTTCTTTGCCCGCGTGCTGCCCTTCGCCGACGTGGTGGCGCACTACGCGGCCGCCGACGTCATGTGGATCACGCCGTTGCGCGATGGCCTGAACCTGGTGGCGAAGGAGTTCGTCGCCGTGCAGGGACTGGACGGTGGCGATGGCGTGCTGGTGCTGTCCGAGTTCGCCGGCGCGGCCGCGGAGCTGAAGGGTGCGGTGCTGACCAATCCGCACGACCCGGCCGATCTGGCGCGCACGCTGCGGCAGGCGCTGGGAATGACGCCGGGCGAGCGCGAGGACCGTCAGCGTCGGCTGTTCGACATCGTGCGGCACCACGACCTGTCGCGCTGGGGGCGCGAGTTCCTCGCCGCTGCGCGTGGCGCGGACGACACGCCCACGGCCGGAGCCCACACCGCGATCGCCGCGTAACGTATTTACGTTTGACGCGTCCCCCGTGGGCCGCGATAGTCGCCTCACAGACGGAGGGGGGACGCCGCGATGCGGATGATGGTCGTGAGGAGCATGGCGTGGCTGCTGATCGCGGCCACGGCGCTCGTGTTGTTCGGCCTGGCCCAGGTACCGGAGCTGTGGGCGCGCTGAGCGCCGCGGCCAAAAGAAAACCCGACCGGGTCGGTCGGGTCTGAAAGGGGGAGTCCCCGGCTCCGGCAGTGCTGCTTGCTCAAGGCAGCGCCCGTTTCCGTTGCAGAGCGGCCATTCGTGGCCTGCGCAGGGCGTGCTGCCGGGGACGCGTCCATGGTCGTGGATGGCGCTCACCTTCGCAGTCGGGTGTAGCCCCGCCGTGCTGTAGGGAAATTCCTACCCTCATCCGCGATCGGATGCAGCGAACAAACCGTTGACCGCACCGTAGCCCATCGCCTGCGGATCGGGCAGGGACGTCGCATCCTCGTGCAGGAACGCGCTGACCTGCGTCGCCAGGCGACCGTACATCGATTCGGCCAGCGCCGAACCCGTGCTGATGCGTCGTACGCCCCACGCCTGCAACGCGGCCAGGTCCTGCAGCTGCGGGCGCACCATCAGGTTGAGCGGCAGGCCGCAGCGCGCGACCAGCGTGCGGATCGCGTCCGCATCGACCAGCCCCGGCGCGAACAGGCCGTCGGCGCCAGCATCGCGATACAGATCGGCACGCGCCACGGTTTCCTCGAGGCGTGCGCCTTCTACCACCAGGCCGCGAAGATATACGTCGGTGCGCGCGTTGATGAAGACATCCAGCCCATGGCGCACGCACGCCGCGCGGATGGCGCGGATCTTCGTGGCGAGCAGCGCGGGGTCGCGTGCGCCGTCTTCCAGATTGATGCCTGCCGCGCCCGCGTGCACGGCCCGGACTACGGTATCCGCCACCACGGGGGGATCGTCGGAGTAACCGCCTTCCATGTCGACGGTCAGCGGCACGTGGATGGCGCGCGCGATGCCGGCGACGGCGTGCAGCAGCGCGTCCCTGTCCAGTGAGTCACCGTCTGGATAGCCTTGTGCCCAAGCAAGTCCCGCACTGGTGGTGGCGACGGYAGGCGCGCCCAGGTGTTCGATCAGACGGGCCGTTCCCGCGTCCCAGGCGTTGGCGAGGCGTAGCAGACCCCTCGAATGAAGATCGCGGAAGCGGGAGACCGCGGAAAGATGCGTCATGGCAGGTCGTCGGAAGAAGCGGGCGCACAGAGTGCCACGCGCATCACTTCAGGACTCACCGCTTGCGGACAGCAATATCCGTCGCGTGCCCGTGGATCAGGCGCAGAGACGCCAGCCCTCGAACAGGCGCCAGCGACCGTCGCCGCCTTCGATGTTGATGGCGTACTCCAGCCCCTGCTGGTGGCGCTGGTTGGCCAGCTTGACGGCATAGCCCAAGGCCGCGCCCGGGCTGCTGAAGTGCAGGGGAGGGGATTCGTTGATCGACAGCTCGTACGAGCCATCGTCGGCGGGAGCGTGGAAGAGATCGAACGTCATCATGGGGATGCGGAATGCGTTGCCTGTGGTGCAACGTACGGCGCGACGCGTGATGCGGACGCATACGCGGGCACGGCGGTTCCACGCGATTAAGTCATGTGGAAATGGCGTGAGAAAACTGTGCAGTCAGGCTGAACGCCATGCACGCGGTCTTCGCATCCGCGTCCGTAAAATAGCGCGCAGTGGTCGGGCCGGCGGATCCACCCCTTCTGCCTCCCGCGACCCCCTGCTACCGAGCCGCAAGGCTGACACCCAGGGCACCACGAGAGAACCGAACGCAGCGCACCGGACACCCCCTGTTCCTTAGCTGCGCCTGGCGGTGGACCGCGAGTCCGACACCGTCGCCGCCCGGAGAGCCAGGCGTGTTCTCGCCCCCCAATGCAAACGGGCCCGAAAGGGCCCGTTTGTGTGTCCGGCGCGGTGCAGGCTCAGTGTGCGGGAGCGGCATCCCAGGCGCGCAGCCCGTGTTCCACGACGCGCAGGGCATCGTCCACGCGACCGCTGTCCAGTTCTGCGGCCGTGTCGCGGGCGCTGTGGATCACCTCCATCACCTTCGGCATCTGCGCCGGCTTGCCGCCGCCGAAGACCGTCAGGATCGGGTCGATCTCCTCGCCACCGACCAGCGAGAACGACACCGCCGGCCAACCCGCCTTGAGGAAGGCGAGGTGGTCGGTGGGCGGGTACTTGTCGCCGGGCTGGAAGCCGAGTTTCTCGTGCTTGCTGGATGCCCGCAGGGCGGCGACCAGCAGGCTGTCGCCACTGTCGCTGGCGGGCTGCATCATCCACAGCGTGTCGCCCCAGCCGAATACGTCGAAGTTGACGTAGAGGGCCGGTTTCTCGCGTCCCGGCGTGGCGACCCACGCGCGCGAGCCGAGCAGGCCCTTCTCCTCCAGGTCCCAGAACACGACCTGCACGCGGTGGTGTGCCAGGGGCTTCGCTTTCAATGCCTGCGCCAGCTCCAGCACGGCCGCGACGCCGGACGCGTTGTCCGTGGCTCCGTGGCCGACGTCGACCTTGTCGTAGTGTGCGCCGATCAGCAGCAGCGGCGCCTTGCCGGGGCCGCCCAGGTCGGCGACCAGGTTCTGCCCGGACTGTCCGTCCTGCTCGAACGCCTCACGCTTCCATTCGATGCCGAGCGCCGTCAGGCGCTGGCCGATGGCATCGCCGCGTGCGGCAGTGTCGCTGCGCGCGCTGACCGCTTCGACTTGCTGCAGCCAGCGACCGGAGACGTCGTCGGCCCAGGCCGGCACGCTGGTGAGGAGGGACAACAGGAGGGCGTGGCGGGCGCAGCGGCGCAGAGAGGTCATGGCGGAATTCCGGTGGAAAGCGCGAGTATGCCGCAGGCCGGCGGCGGTCTCGACCGGCCGGGGCGCTCGCCGCCGGCGTGCGTCGATACAATGTTAATTGCGCGGCGATGGACGCCACCCCTACGCTCCACCCGTATCCCCCAAGGCATCCGTCTCCATGACCATCCGTGTTTTCCTCATCGACGACCACGCGCTGGTGCGCACCGGCATGCGCCTGATCCTCGGTACGGAGACCGACATCGAGGTGGTGGGCGAGGCGGAAACCGGCGAGGCCGCCCTGCCGCTGGTTCGCCAGCTGAAGCCCGACGTGGTGCTGTGCGACCTGCACCTGCCGGGCTACAGCGGACTGGAGGTGACCGAGCGCATCGTGCGCGCCGATATCGGCGTGCGGGTCATCATCGTGTCGGTGCTCGAAGACGGCCCGCTGCCGAAGCGCCTGCTGGAAGCCGGTGCATCCGGCTACCTGGGCAAGGCCGGCGACGCCACCGAGC
>NZ_JBGFFG010000240.1:0-5249 GCF_056175765.1 Pseudoxanthomonas sp. LjRoot204_2
CCCTGGTGATACACGGCGACGACGACCAGATCGTCCCCATCGACGCCGCCGGCCGCAGCTCGGCCAGGCTGATCAAGGGCGCGCAACTGATCGTCTACGCCGGCGCACCGCACGGCCTGACGGACACGCACAAGGATCGCGTCAACCAGGACCTGCTCGACTTCCTGCAGAAGTAAGTTCCAATACGCAGACAAAGCAACGGCCGCATCAAGCGGCCGTTCGCTTTTGATCTTCCGGATCCCGATGCGCCAGCGAGCCCACCAGACCCGGAGGGCGGCGGACAGGGATGTCCGCCGTTTTCCGCCTCGCCAGTGCTGCCCTGTAGCAGCGGGCCATGCCCGCGATGCTCTATCCCCGCCTGCATGGAAAGCATCGCGCCCAAGCGGCGCCCCCTACGGGGATGGGCGTGATCTTCCCGGTCTACGAACGGCCGCGAGCACTAGCAGACCCGGAGGGCGGCGGACATGGATGTCCGCCGTTTTCCGCCTCGCCAGGAAGGCGAGTCGGAAAATCCTGATAGCAACGAACTGATGGGATTGCTTCGTCGTGAAAGACGCTTTCTTTTGGTGACTTTTCTTTGCGTCAACAAAGAAAAGTTACCCGCTCGACCGAAGGGCTAGCGGAAGCTCCTGCATCAACCGACAGAAGAAGCATCCCGCCGCAGGATGAACTCATCATCCAGCGTCTTCCCCACCGGAAACTTGTACGCCCCGACCCGCACAAACCCCTGCCGCCCATAGAACCGCTGCGCACCGAAGTTCTCCGACCACACCCCGATCCACAGCGTCCGCGGCCCGTCCTTCAACAGCCACCGTTCCACCTCGGCGAACAGCTTCCCGCCCCACCCACCGTTCTGGTGCGAGGCCAGCACGTACAGCCGCTTCAGCTCGCCATCGCCCTTCACCACGTCCGCGTGCGGCAACCCGCACGGCCCGGCGGCCGCATGGCCCACGGCCACGCCATCGTCCTCCAGGAACCACACCGCGTAATCCGGGTGCGACAGGATGATCCGCTGCTTGTCGACGTCATAAGCATCGGCGAGGAATGCGGCGAGATCCTCAGCCGGATACAGATGCCCGAAGGTTTCCGTGAACGTACGCGACGCCAGGTCCGAAAGGGCCGTGGCGTCATCGACGGTGGCGCGGCGGATCTGCACGCTTACGCGTCCTCTTCTTCCTCTTCGTCCGCCTCGTCTTCCTCGTCGGCGTCCTCGTCTTCTTCCTCTTCGTACTCTTCTTCGTCTTCTTCTTCGTCTTCTTCTTCGTAGTCGTCTTCGCCGAAGTCCTCGCCGTCCCAGCGGCCCTGGCCGTCCGGTACGAAGGTCACCGCCATCGCGGCCGGCGACGTGCCGACACGCACCAGCCAGCCGCCGAACACGCGCGCGCGTTCCGTCACCAGGCCCGCATCGGCGCCTTCATTGCCCAGGCGTTCCCATTCCAGCGAAAAAGCATATTCCGTCATTGCGTGTTTCTCTCTCAGTCTTTCTTCGGACGAACCTGGATGTGGACTTCAGCAAGCTGCTCGTCCGGGATCGGCGACGGCGCACCGGTCATCAGGCACTGCGCGCTGGTGGTCTTGGGGAACGGGATGACGTCGCGGATCGACTCCGTGCCCGCCATCAGCGCCGCGATGCGGTCGATGCCGAACGCGATGCCGCCATGCGGCGGCGCGCCGAAGCGCAGCGCGTCCAGCAGGAAGCCGAACTTCGCTTCCGCCTCTTCCGCACCGATGCCAAGCAGCTCGAACACCGCGCTCTGCATGTCGGGGCGGTGGATACGGATCGAACCACCACCGATCTCGTTGCCGTTCAGCACCATGTCGTAACCGCGCGATACCGCCGTCTTGGCATTCGCGCGCAGGTCGTCGATGTCGTCCACCGCGGGCGCGGTGAAGGGATGGTGGAGCGCGACGTAGCGTTGCGCTTCCTCGTCCCACTCGAACATCGGGAAGTCGGTGACCCACAGGGGCTTCCAGCCGTCCTGCACCAGGCCAAAGTCCTTGCCGGCCTTCAGGCGCAGTGCGCCCATGAAGTCGCTGACCTTGTTGTAGCCGCCCGCGCCGAAGAACACGATGTCGCCGTTGCCGGCGCCGACGTGCTTCACCAGCGCCGCGAAGGCGTCTTCGGCGAAGAACTTACGGATCGGCGAGGAGATTTCGCCAGCCTCGTCGATCTTGATGTAGGCCAGGCCCTTGGCGCCGTACTTGGCGGCGTGCGCGGCGTACTCGTCGATCTGCTTGCGGCTGAGCGACGCCCCGCCCGGGATGCGCAGCGCGGCCACGCGGCCGTCCGGATCGTTCGCGGCGGCGGTGAATACGGCGAACTCACTGGACTTCACCAGCTCGGCCACGTCGACGAGTTCCAGCGCGATGCGCAGGTCCGGCTTGTCCGAACCGTAGCGACGCATCGCCTCGGCCCAGGTCATGCGCGGGAATTGCGCATCCAGCTGCACGTCCATCACCTCGGCGAAGATGTCGCGGATCATGCCTTCCACGGCGTCCTGCACGTCGCGCTCGCGCACGAAGGCGAACTCCATGTCGAGCTGGGTGAACTCCAGCTGGCGGTCGGCGCGCAGCGCTTCGTCGCGGAAGCAGCGCGCGATCTGGTAGTAGCGGTCGAAGCCGGCGACCATCAGGATCTGCTTGAACAGCTGCGGCGACTGCGGCAGCGCGTAGAACTCGCCCGGGTGCATGCGCGCCGGCACCAGGAAGTCGCGCGCACCTTCGGGCGTGGCCTTTGTGAGGATCGGCGTTTCGATGTCCTGGAAGCCGCGCGCATCCAGCCAGCGGCGCAACGCCTGCACCAGCCGGATGCGCGTGCGCTGCTTGCGCTGCATGTCGGCGCTGCGCAGGTCCAGGTAGCGATACTTCAGGCGCGTCTCCTCGCCCGGGTTCTCGTGGTGGTGGAACGGCAGCGGATCGGCCTTGTTGAGCACGGTGATCTTGGTGGCGATCACTTCCACCTGGCCGGTGCGGATCTTGGTGTTGACGGCCTCGCGCGCGCGCACGACGCCTTCGATCTGCAGCACGTCCTCGTAGCCCAGCGACGCGGCCACCTTGAACACCTCGGCATTGGACGGGTCCACGGTGACCTGGACGATGCCTTCGTGGTCGCGCAGGTCGATGAAGCAGACACCGCCGAGGTTGCGGGCGACGTCGGTCCAGCCGCACAGGGTCACGGTCTGGCCGATCATGGCCTCGTCGACGAGGCCGCAGAAATGGGTACGCATGGGGGCTCCACTGGGTTCGGACCGGGGCCGGGACATTCCGCGGCGGGACAGGCCGGTCAAGCCGCGTAGTTTACCCGGTCCCCCGCCCGCGGACCCCACCCGCCCCTGCACGGGCTTAACGGGTCCGGCGTATGCTGGCTGCTCCCCAGGAGGGCGCCACCATGAAGAAGCCGTTGTTGCAGTCCGTGCTCGTACTGTTGCTGGCCCTGGTGGCCGGCAGCGCCGCCGCCCAGATCACGCCCAAGGCGTACGCGCCGGAAAACCTCCGCACGCTTTCAGTGCAGGACCAGACCCGGGTGATCAGCCTGGAATACTCCGAGCAGTCCCGCGGTCGCCGCATCCCGGACGACCAGCTCCGCTTCTACCTGGACCAGGTCAACCGGTCCAACTGGACCTTCAGCCGGATCAAGCAGGACATCGCCCAGTCGCTCGGCGGCAACAACGGCGGCTGGAATCCCAACCCGCCGCCCGCCGGCAACACCATCCTCTGCGAGAGCAAGAGCGGCGACGCCAAGCGGTGCACGCCGCCGTGGCGTGGGCAGTCGCGGCTGGTGCGGCAGATCTCCAACAGCCGCTGCGAAGAGGGCGCCACGTGGAGCTCGCAGGACGGCCTGATCACCGTATGGAAGGGGTGCCGCGGCGAATTCGCCCAGGGCAACGCCACCGGTGGCACGATCCGCTGTGAAAGCAACGACGGCCGCGGGCGCACCTGCCGCACGCCGTGGAGTGGCCACTCGCGCCTGACCCGACAGCTGTCGAACGCGGCCTGCGTGGAAGGCCGGAGCTGGCAGTCGCAGCAGGGCCAGGTGTACGTCGGCAATGGCTGCCGCGCCGAATTCGCGCCACGCGTGGGAAGCGGTGGCGGTTCCAGCAACTACTCGGTGACCTGCAGCAGCGAAGACAACCGCCGCAAGACCTGCGCCTACGACCCGCGCCAGGGTCGTCCGATCCTGCTGCAACAGATCTCGAACACCAGCTGCCGCGAAGGCTACAGCTGGGGTTACACCGGCACGCAGGTATGGGTGGACCGCGGCTGCCGCGGCCGCTTCGGGCCGCGCTGAGCCGCCGTTACCGACTCAACCGCCGGCGCCCCAGGGTGCCGGCGGCAGTTCGACCGGCGTGGTGAGGTCGAATTCCACCCGGAACAACCGGCCGTTCGGCCGGCTCAACTCGTAGACGAAGGTCTTGCCGGGCACCAGTTCCATCGCCCACGTATTCGTCACCGAGGCCGCCAGGCCTTCCCGCTCGAACATCGCGATCGAATCCGCATCCACCGGGAACGCCTGCCGCCGCGTACTACCCGGCTCGGCCGTGTCGCCGCCATACATCGTCACCGCGTCCGGACTGCCGTCTTCGTGGCGGTGGTCGTGCTTCAACCTCAGGCCGGTACCGGTGCGCGTCAGCACCCAGGTGCGCGAATGGTCGTCGCCTACGTGGAAGGGAATGCGGATCTCGCGCGTCGGGTCGTCGCACCCCCGCACGTGCATGACCAGCGCCTTGCCCTCGAAAGGATCAGGCGTGGTCGGTGCGGGCTGGTTGGCGGTGATGCGGCCCGCATAGGCCTTGCCGCACAGGTGCTGCAGGTTGGCAAAAAATTGCGCGTGAGGCTCTGTAATGATGTTGACCGGCGGCGGCGCACTGAAGTCGTCCGAAATACGGTACTTCGGCTCTCCCCCCTGACATCCGGCAATGCAGAGCGCAGCCAGCAAGAACAATACGGCACCTTTCATTGCATCCCCCCGCGACACGAAGGGATGCACCTTACACCGACGCTCTCAGGACGAGGATGTCGACGACGGCGTCGCAGGCTTCGATTCCGTCTTCGCCGGCGTACTTTCGGTCTTCGCCGGCGCCGGCTCGGCAGGCTTCGACTCACCGGAAGGCTTGGCGCCTTCGCCGCCGTCTGCCAGGTTGCGCTTCTTGTCGCCGTCCTTCTTGAAGTCGGTCTCGTACCAGCCGCTGCCCGCCAGCCGGAACGACGGCGCCGTCAGCTGGCGCTTCACCGCGTGCGCACTGCAGGCG
>NZ_JBGFFG010000241.1:0-5247 GCF_056175765.1 Pseudoxanthomonas sp. LjRoot204_2
CGCCATCACTCCCCCGTGCACAATGATGACTTCCTCGCTCCCTCTGGCGCCCCGCGCCGATCTTCCCGACGTCGCCCACCAGCGCGTGCCGCTGGCGCGTCCGCTGGACTGGGTGGGCATGGAGAACATCGCGCTGCCGGTCCGCATTCCGGACGGGCAGGGCGGCCAGCTGCAGGTGGCGGCGAGCATCGACCTGTCGGTGAACCTGGCCAACGCTGATGCTCGGGGCATCCACATGTCCCGGCTGTACCTGGAACTCCAGGATGGCCTGGCGCGTGAAGCCATCACCCCGGCCGGTCTGCGCCATCTGCTGCAGACCAGTGTCGACTCCCAGGCCGGCCTGGCCACCCAGGCGCGCCTGCGCATCCGCTACGAAGCATTGCTGCAGCGGAAGGCGCTGGAAAGCGACTACGCCGGCTGGAAGCGTTATCCGGTCGAGATCGAGGCCACGCTAGCCGACGGCCACCTGATCCTGGCACTGGCGTTCTCCGTGGAGTATTCGAGCACCTGCCCGGCGTCGGCCGCGCTGTCCCGCCAGGCCAACGCCGAGCGGTTCACCGAGGACTTCGCCGCGGCGCATCCGCTGTCGGTCAACGTGGTGCATGACTGGCTGGCCTCCGAGCGAGGGCTGGCCGCCACGCCGCATGCGCAGCGCAGTCGCGCCAGCGTGCGCGTCGAGCTGCGTCCGCAGTTCGATGAACTCCCGTTGGTGGCCCTGGTCGATGCGCTCGAAGCCGCGCTGGCGACGCCGGTCCAGACGGCCGTCAAGCGCGTGGACGAACAGGCGTTCGCCCGCCTCAACGCAGAGAATCTGATGTTCTGCGAAGACGCAGCCCGTCGGGTCGCGTCGGTGCTTGCCGGCGATGCGCGCATCGCCCGCTACGACGCCACCGTCGCGCACTACGAAAGCCTGCACCCGCACGACGCGGTCGCCCGGGTCAGCGGCAGCAACGACTGAGGCCCCGGTTGCCGGATGTGGGAGCGACGTAAGTCGCGATCGCTCTCAAAGCAACGCTTCGCGACTTACGTCGCAACCACAACGGCAGGCTGGGTCACTTCCCGCCTTCGAGCACCAGCAGTGGGTCGATGCGCACGGCGAACCGCGCCGACCGGAACCAGAAGCGTCATGGACCATCAACGCGCCGCAGCGCGCCGATGGGGCGAACAACGGGTGCCTACTTCCCGCGTTCGAGCACCAGTAGTGGATCGATGCGCACGTCGAACCGCGCCCACCGGAACCAGAAGCGTCATGGACCATCAACGCGCCGCAGCGCGCCGATGGGGCGAACAACAGGTGTCTACTTCCCGCGTTCTAGCACCAGCAGTGGATCGATTCTCACGTCGAACCAGCTCATCCCCCAGTGCAGATGCGGCCCCGTGGCGCGCCCGGTCGCACCGACGGCTCCGATGACCTGTCCGGCTTCGATCCGGTCGCCGGCGTTCACGTCGATGCGCGACAGGTGGAGGAAGTTCGAGCTTACGCCGTGTCCATGGTCGAGCAACACAGTGCCGCCCGTGAGATAGAGGTCGGGTGATGCGAACGTCACGATGCCGGCGGCGGGTGCCTTGACCGGCGTGCCGGTCGGCGCTGCGATGTCCATGCCGGAGTGGCCGGCGCCGGGCTGGCCGTTGTAGACGCGGGCGTTGCCGAAGCGACCGCTGATGCGACCCTGCACGGGCCACTGGAACGGCAGCGCGAAATCCGCACGCGCGTCGTCGCGGTCGCGCGCGGCGGTTACCAGGGCCTGCTCGCGCTGGATGCGCGCGGCGATCTCCGGGGGCGGATTGACGGTCTTCGGCGGCACGCCGTTGACGCGCTCGACCGGCCAGTCGCGTGGCGTTACCGCGATCTCGACGGCTTGCGTGCGGCCGGAGGGTGTCGTGACGGCGACGCTCAGTGGGCCCGCTTCGTCGCGCCCCACGCCGAACACGACAGTGCCGTAGCCGGTGGTGCGCAACAGGCGTTCACGAAAGCGCACCTCGCTTCCCGGCGGCACTTTGCCGAACACCAGCGCGCCCTGCGACACGCTCGCCGGGAACACGACGCGCTCCTCCTGCGGGACGGGCGCCACGGACGCGCTTTCCTGGGCGCCTACGAGGGGAATCCAGCCTGCACAGACCGCGGCGAGAAGCGCCGCTACCGCCAACTTCAACGCGCGAACTCCAGCCGCTGGCCGTTGGGCGTGCCGACCAGGTGTTCGCCATTCCAGACCATGCGCCCATTGACCCAGGTAGCGCCGATGCGCGAGCGGAACGTGCGGCCTTCGAACGGCGACCAGCCGACCTTGGACAGCACGTCTTCGCGCTTCACGGTGAAAGGTTCGTCGTCGATCAGCACGAGGTCGGCGAAGTAGCCTTCGCGCAGATAGCCGCGCTCCTTCACGTCGAACAGCTGCGCGGGGGCGTGGGCGAACTTCTGTACCACGCGGGCGACGTCCATGCGCTTCTCATGCACCAGTTCCAGCGCGGCCACCAGCGCGTACTGCACCAGCGGCAGGCCGGAGGGCGCCTGCACGTAGGGCTTTTCCTTTTCTTCCAGCGTATGCGGGGCGTGGTCGGTGGCGAGCACATCGATCACGTCCTCCACCAGCGCCTTGATCAGCGCTTCGCGGTCGCTGGCGTCCTTGATGGCGGGATTGCACTTGATCAGGTTGCCCAGCGCCGCGTAATCCGCGCGGTCGAAGCGCAGGAAGTGGATGCAGGTTTCTGCGGTGATGCGCTTGCGCGCACCGTCCGGATGCACCAGCGGTCCCGGCGTGAACAGCGCCAGCTCATCAGCGGTGGAGATGTGCAGCACGTGCAGGCGGGTGCCGTGCTTGCGCGCCAGCGACATCGCCAGCCGCGTGGATTTGATGCACGCCTCGCGGCTGCGGATGTCCGGGTGGTGTTCGGCACTGAGCGCATCGCCGTACCTGGCCTGGAACGCCGCCAGGTTGGCGTCGATCATAGGCGTGTCTTCGCAGTGCGTGATGATCGGCGTGGGTGCTTCGCGGAAGATCGCGTCCAGCGTGTCGGGATTGTCGACCAGCATGTTGCCGGTGGAGGCGCCCATGAACACCTTGATGCCCGGCGCGGTCTTCGGGTCCAGCGTGCGGATCGCCTCCAGGTTGTCGTTGCTGGCGCCCATGTAGAAGCCGTAATTGCCCCAGGCCCGGCCCTTGGCCCGCTGGTACTTGTCCTCCAGCGCGGCCGCATCCAGCGTCGGCGGGCTGGTGTTGGGCATGTCCATGAACGTGGTCAGGCCGCCGGCGACGGCTGCCGCGGATTCGGTCGCCATGTCGCCCTTGTGCGGCATGCCGGGCTCGCGGAAATGCACCTGATCGTCGATCATCCCCGGCAGCAGCAGGCGCCCGGCGGCGTCGATCACCGTGTCGTCGCCCCGGGGCCTTATTTCGGCGGCGATGCGGGCGATGCGCCCGTTCTCGATGCGCAGGTCACCCTCGGTGACGCGGCCTTCATTGACCAGACGGGCGTTGACGATGACGGTAGCGGGCATCAGTGGTGTCCTGTGCAGGAATGGGGAGGGGAGGCGCCGGTGCGCGGGGGGACCGGGTCGTGGCCGCCGGGATGCAGGGGATGGCAACGGCCTATCCGCCGCACCGCCAGCCAGCCGCCCTTCAGTGGGCCGAACCGGCCGATCGCCTCCATGGCGTACTCGGAGCAGGACGGCACGAAGCGGCAACGCGGTCCTAGCATAGGACTGATGAAGCGCTTGTAGCCCTTCAGCAGCAGGATGAGCAGGCGGGCGAGCATGGCCCGATGATACCGCGTCGGGTTGCCGCTGCCCGCCGGGTAGGCTATAAAAGCGCGCTTTCCCGATGCTCGGGAAGAACAAGGAAGCGCTGTTCGTGGCTGCAAAGAAACCTGCGAAGAAGGCCGCCAAGGCCGCCAAGAAACCCGCTCAGACCGTCGCCAAGAAGCCTGTCGTGAAGAAGGCTGTCGCCAAGAAACCGGCCGCCAAGCCGGTTGCGAAGAAAGCGGCCCCCAAGCCCGTCGCCAAGAAGCCGGCTGCCAAGAAGGCCGTGCCGGCCAAGAAGGCGGCACCGGCGAAGAAGCCGGCCGCCAAGCCGGTGGCCAAGCAGGCGGCGCCGGTCAAGAAGGCGGTGGCCAAGGCGACCAAACCCGCAGTCGCCAAGAAGCCCGCGCCCGCGCCGGCCACCAAGGCGCCCGTCGCCAAGGCGGCACCGGCAAAGACTCCGGCGAAGGCCGCGAAGCCCGCTCCCAAATCCGCACCGAAGCCCGCCGCAACGCCGGCTCCGGCAAAGTCCGCCCCCACCGCGGCTGCGACCAAGACTCCCGTGCCTGCATCCGCCCCCAAGGCGGCTGCCCCGGCCCCGGCGCCCGCCGCCAAGGTTCCGTCCCCCCCGAAGCCTGTGCCAGTCCCGAAACCGAATACCAAGAACGCCAAAGCCTCTACCCCCGCAGAAACCCCCGTGACGCCTCGTCCGCCCGTTGCCCGCCCCGTGGGCAAGGTAGCGGTGGCCGTCGCTGCTCGGCCTGCGGCGCCGGTCGTGCGCGGCAAGGTGAAAGAAGTGCCCTACAAGACCGATGAAGCCACCGGTCGACCGATCGTGCCGGCCGGCTACAAGCCCTCGCCCGACGAGGAGTACATGAGCACGCTGCAGCTGGAGTATTTCCGCCAGCGGCTGCTGCAGTGGCGTGCCGACCTGGTCGAGGAATCCAAGCAGACCATCGAGAACCTCAAGGACGAAGTCCGCGACATCGGCGACGAAGCCGAGCGTGCGACCCGCGAGACCGAGAACTCGCTGGAACTGCGTACCCGCGACCGCTACCGCAAGCTGATCGGCAAGATCGACAGCACGCTGAAGCGCCTGGAAGGCGGCGATTACGGCTATTGCGTCGATACCGGCGAAGAGATCGGCCTCGACCGCCTCGAAGCCCGCCTGACCGCCGAGCGCACCATCGATGCCCAGGAGCGCTGGGAACACCTGCAGAAGCAGCAGGGCGACTGAGTTCCCCGCATCCGCGAAATCAAAAAGCCCCGCTCCGGCGGGGCTTTTTGATTCCGGACCAAGAGCCGGGCTACTGCAGTTCGCGCAGGTCCAGTCGGCGCAGCCGCGGCGCCTTCCAGGCGGTGACGCCGGCCACCGAGAGGATCGCGAACCCGCCCAGGATCACCGCCGGCACCAGCCCCAGCAGTTTCGCCATCGTGCCTGCATAGAACGCGCCGAGTTCGTTCGACGAACTGACGAAGATGCCATTGATCGACGAGACGCGCCCGCGCAT
>NZ_JBGFFG010000242.1:0-5215 GCF_056175765.1 Pseudoxanthomonas sp. LjRoot204_2
AATACGCACTGCGCCTGGATCCGGACAACGCCTATGTGCACCGGACCCTCGCGTTCCACCAGGCTGCGAAGCCAGCCGGTAGCCGAGCGCCGAGGATCGAAGCGGCCTACGGGCAACATGCGGATGGATCGCCCGAACGTGCACAGCTGCGCTATGCGCTGTTCAAGGAACTGGACGATGCCGGTCACACGGCGGCTGCCTGGGACGCGTTGCGGGAGGGAGCTGCCATGGTGCGCAGCACGCTGCGGCACGATCCGGCAGAGGAGGAGCGGGCGTTCGAGCGTCTCATGCAGTCCTCTCCCTGGGCTATGCCGGTGCGCGTCGATCAGGTGCCATCCGGACCCGTGCCGATCTTCATCGTCGGCCTGCCGCGTACCGGCACGACCGTGCTGGACCGGGTGCTGGGCAATCATCCCGAGGTCGTTTCGCTGGGCGAGCGCAACGACCTGGAGGCGGCGATAAGCGAGGTGTCCGACCATTTCTACCCGGGCGGACTGAGGGAGTCGCGGTGGGAGAAGCTCGCGGGGATCGATCCGCTCACCGTCGGCGTACGGTACAGGGATCGCCTGGCGCCGATGGTCGCGGGGAGTCGCTGCTTCATCGACAAGAACCCCCGGAACTTCTTCAATGTGGGTCTGATACTGCGGGCGCTCCCGCAGGCACGCATCCTCTGCGTGCGCCGCGATCCGATGGACGCCTGCTTCTCGAACCTGAAGGAGCTGTTCGAGGGCGGCGCGTATCCCTACAGCTACGCATTCGAAGACCTGGCTGCGCACCATCGCGGTTTCGACAGGCTGCTGGCGCACTGGATGGCCGAGGCGCGGGGTGCGATGCACGTGGTGGACTACGAGGCGCTGGTGCGGAGCGGCGAGGACACCCTGCGCGGCATTCTCGCGTTCTGCGGCCTGGCGCCCGCCCTAGACATGCTGGACATCACCGCCAATGCGGCGCCCGTGTCCACCGCCAGCAGTTCGCAAGTCCGTTCGCCCATCCACGACCGCGGCATAGGGGCATGGCGGCGTTACGCCGTCCCGCTGGAGCCCCTGCGCCGGATGCTGGACGCGCAGGGGAACGGGCATGACCGCTGAGCCGATGTCCGGACGCGTGGCTGCGCTGATGCAACGCGCCCAGGCGCATGCCGTGGCCAAGGATTTCGACGCGGCGACCGAAGAGTACCGGCGCGCACTCGCCCTGTCGCCCGGCGATCCCGACATCCTCTTGCAGTTGTCCTACATGGCGTCCCTCGCAGGCCGTTACCGGGCCGCGCACGGCCATGCGTTGCAGGCCAGCCAGCACGACACGCAGCGGGTCGAGGTCGTGAAGGAGCTGCTTGCACGGTTGCGTACCTTCAACGAAATCCCGGCCATGCTGGCGTGCATCGAGCGCATGTTGCCGATGTCCCGCATTCCGATCCCTTCGTTGATCACCATTGCGGCACAGCTGACCTACGCGGGGTTGCCGCAGCGGGCGATCATGTTCCTGGACGAAGCCCGGCGCGCGGACCCGGACTATCCGCCGACCTTGTTGTCGCGGGCCCATGTGCTGATGTTCCTCGGTCGATTCGACGAGGCGGCGGAAGATGCCTCCCGTGCGCTCGCGCGGGCGCCGCAGATCGCGCAGGGCTACTGGCTCCTGTCGCAGGTCCGCAGGCAGCACGCCGGCGAGGCCCACCTGGCCCGGATCAGGGCGCAGCTGAAGGTGCCGCGACGGACCGCGCAGGATCGTGCGTTGCTCGCCTTCGCGCTGCACAAGGAACTGGACGGTCTTGGGCGCTACGAGGAGGCCTGGCATGCGCTGCAGGAAGGGTGCGCCAGCAAGCGTTCCTCGCTGCGCTACGACGCGGCGCAGACGGCGTTGCTTTTCGAGCGGCTGCTGCGTTTCGAACGACGCGGTTCCACCGTGCAGGCGGGGTCCGGCACCCCTGCGGTGCCGGTATTCATCGTGGGCATGCATCGGTCGGGCACGACGCTGATCGAGCACCTGCTCGACGGGCATTCCGACGTGTGCGGACTGGGCGAGCTCTACGACTTCACCAGTGCCATGCGCTACGGCACCGATCATCATTGCGCGGGCGTGATCGGTCCGGAGATCGTCGCAAGGGCCGCTTCCGTCGACTTCGACATGGTCGGCCGCCGTTACCTGGAAGGCATCGCTTGGCGCTTGTCCGGCGAGGGCCATTTCACCGACAAGCTTCCTTCGAACTTCCTCAACCTGGGCTTCATCTGCGAGGCCCTGCCGCAGGCGAAGATCCTGCACATGGTGCGCGACCCGATGGAGACCGGCTTCTCCAATCTGCGCGAACTGTTCTCCGACGCCAATCCCTACAGCTACGACCAGCGCGAACTGGCCGATTTCCACGCGCACTACCGCACGTTGATGGCTCACTGGCATGCCCGCTATCCCGGGCGGATCATGGACGTGGACTACGCGCAGCTGACGCGCGAGCCGGAACAGGTGGTCCGCCGGGTCTGCGACTTCATCGGCCTCGCCTTCGAGCCGCAGATGCTGGGGATGCAGTCGCGCACGCGGGGTGTCGTCACGGCCAGCGCCGTGCAGGTCCGCACCGCGATCCATGTGCGGGAAGTGCCGAAGTGGCGCGCGTACGAGCGGTACCTTGCACCGTTGCGGGAGCGCCTCGGCAGTGACTGAACGATGATGCCGGCCTCCGGCATCAACGGGTCGATTCAGGAGCCGACGGCCCCCGCCGAGACGCGATTGCGCCCCTCGCGCTTGGCGCCATACAGCGCTTCGTCGGCAGCGCGAAGCAGATCGTCGACGTGGCGGAACTGTTCCAGCGCCCCTTGCGTGGCGAGGCCGGCGGAGAAGGTGATGTGCAGCGGCTGGCCGTTGACGTGCGCCATGGCTGCGCCGGAAACCTCGGACAGGATGCGTCGCACCACGTGGGCGGCCGCGTCCTCATTGATGCCCGGCAGTACCACCAGGAATTCCTCGCCGCCGTAGCGGGCGACGATGTCGCTGCTGCGCACATGCCGCATCAGCGACTTGGCGAAGTTGCGCAGCACCTCGTCGCCGACCAGATGGCCCCAGCGGTCGTTGACCTGTTTGAAGTCGTCCAGGTCGATGAAGGCGATCGACAGCGGCCAGCCGTGGCGGGTGGCGGCGTCGAACTCCTTCTCCAGCACTTCTTCCAGCTGGCTGCGGTTGTAGGCGCCGGTCAGCGGATCGCGACGCACTTCCTCGGCCAGGCGGCGTGCGCGGTCTTCGTGCTCGTCGGCCTCCTTGCGCGCGCGCGCGGCTTCCTGGATCTCGCGCAGGTTGCGCACCACCAGCAACTCGCGCGCCTGGTCCAGCAGGGCCTGGATGCGGGCGGGGGGCGCAGGCGGAACGTCGAACATCGCGCAGACTTCGGGCAGGGCGGCGATCATGTCCTCGGTCAGCGTGAGGAAGGCCGCATAGTCCAGCCCGAGGCGGGTGGCCGCCTGCAGCGCCGCGTGCCGATGGGCGGCCTCGGTGCGGGCTTCATCCGCGCCGGCCAGCCAGATGTCGGCGACATGGCCGGAGACGGCGACGCACGCATTGAACGTGGTGTCGGAAGCGGGCCCCTCGCTTTCCATGATGGCTTCCCGCAGCAGTGCGGGCAGGTTCCACTGCCGCGCCAGCCAGCCACCGACAGAGGCGTGGTCGCAGCCCAGCCAGTCGCGTTCGGCGGCAAGCAGTGCCGCGTTGTCTTCGGTGCGTTCGACCAGCTGCGCGTAGTCGTCGCCCAGCACTTCCAGCAGGGCCAGCATGCCGATGTCCTGCAGCAGTCCGGCGAGCATCAGTTCCTCGGCCTTGCGCGTGCCGGCATGCTGGCCGAGCAGGCGACATGCCAGTGCGGCGATCACGCTGCGGCGCCAGACGCGCTCCTGCGCCACGGGATGGCTGCCACTGCCGCAGCGCGCGAGCGAGAAGCCCAGGGCCAGCGTGAGCGTCGCGTTGAGGCCGAGTACCGTCAGTGCCTGCGACAGGTTTTCCACGCGGCGTCGGCTGGCATAGAGCGGGGAATTGGCGATGCGCAGCATGCGCGCGCTCAGGGCGGCGTCCAGGCCGATCGCATCGGCCGCGGTCGCCATCACCACCTCGGGGTCCTGCGCCAGTTCGAGGATGCGCAACGCCACGCCCGGCGGGCTGGGCAGGTTGCGGCAGTTCGACAACTGGGATTCGAGTTCGGGACGCATCCGGGTGCGCACTACGCTGGAGGAAAGTGGCCGGCAGCATGCCAGCAAAGCGTGACGGGATGGCAGCTTTGTAGACAGTTTCGGCACGGCAGCGTCAAACTTTAGGCGCGCACGACGAAAGGCGGTGCGCACGCCGCCGCGTCGGGACGCGTTTCGCGGACAACAAAAAAGCCGCGGTTTCCCGCGGCTTTTCCGGGTGAAGCGGAATGCGCGGCTTATGCCAGGCCGGCCTGCTTCATCACTTCGGCGGCGTAGTCTTCCACCACCTTCTCGATGCCTTCGCCGACCACCAGGCGCTGGAAGCCGACCACGTCGGCGCCGGCGGCCTTGACCACCTGCTCGACCGACTTGTCGCTGTCCAGCACGTACGGCTGGCCGTACAGCGTCACTTCGTTGACGATCTTGTTGATCTTGCCGGAGATGATCTTCTCCAGGATGTCGGCCGGCTTGGCCTTGTCCTTGTCCGACATCTTTGCCAGCTCGATTTCCTTTTCCTTCGCCACGAACTCGGCCGGCACGTCGGCCGCCTTGTTGTGCGGGGGGTTCATGGCGGCGATGTGCATCGCCAGGCCGCGGGCCAGTTCGGCGTCGCCGCCCTTGACCTCGACCAGCACGCCGATCTTGCCGCCGTGCACGTAGGCCGCGACGTTGTTCGCGCTGTCGATGGCGACAAGGCGACGGATCTGCATGTTCTCGCCCAGCTTGGCGATGGCGGCGGCGCGGGCTTCCTCGACGGTCTCGCCCGAGGCCAGCTTGGCGCTCTTCAGCGCTTCGACGTCGGCGGCGCCCGAGGTCAGCGCGGCCTGCGCGATGGCGTCGGTGAAGGCGATGAAGTTGGCGTCCTTGGCGACGAAGTCTGTCTCGGAGTTGATCTCGACCAGCACGGCCTTGCCGCCGTCCTGCGCCACGGCCACGCGGCCTTCGGCGGTGACGCGGTCGGCCTTCTTGTCGGCCTTGGCCAGGCCCGACTTGCGCAGCCACTCGGCCGCGGCGTCGATGTCGGCGTTGTTCTCGGTGAGCGCCTTCTTGCACTCCAT
>NZ_JBGFFG010000243.1:0-5188 GCF_056175765.1 Pseudoxanthomonas sp. LjRoot204_2
GGCCTGGGCCACCTGGTCGCTGTCCGATCCCAGGCGGACCAGCATCGAGGGCACCGGTTCGGTGTCGAAGCGCAGGCCCGGCAGGCGCAGGTACTTGCCCAGGACATCGACCCGGAAATCGCGGGCGATGCTGCGCGCCGCCTTGCCCATGCCCATGTCGGTGATGTAGCCCGCCAGCCCGCGGATCACGAACAGACCCACGATGTAGGCCGGCAACAGCAGGCTTTTCGCCTCGTCGCGCTTGATGAAGGTCTCGTCGACCACGCTCTCCATGAGCTTGGCGAACGCGCCGCCGGCACCGGCTTCCAGCAGCATGCCGATCGCCGCCAGCAGCAGAAGTCCCCGATAGGGAGTGGCGAAGCCGAGCAGCCGCTTGTAGACCTGCCAGGGCGAATCGGTTCCGCTCACTTCTGCGCCTCCGGCGCAGTGGCGATGTTGATCCGGCGGAAGCCCAGCTGGCCGAGCGCGTCCAGTGCGGTCACCACCGCCTGGTGCGGCGTGCGCGCGTCGGCACGCAACAGCACGGGCCGGCTGCGGTCGCTGCCGGCCACCTGCTGCAGGGTCTGCTTGAGCGCGTCGATGTCGGGACGGATGACCTCGTGCTCGTCGACGAAATAGCGTCCGTCGGCGTTGACCAGCACGCTGAGGGCCTTCACCTGCGCGGCGACCGGTTCGCCCGCCGCGCTCGGCAACTGCAGTTGCAGCATCGAGCGGGCATCGAAGGTGGTGGTGATGACGAAGAAGATGATCAGCACCAGGATCACGTCGATCAACGGCACCAGGTTGATCTCGGGCTCTTCCTGCGAGCGGTCGTCGCGGATGCGCATGCGCGGGCCTCAGGCGCTCGTCGGCGCTGTGGCCGGCGCGACCGCGCCGCCCGGCCGGACGACCGCGCGCGGGTGGCGCGCCTCCAGCGCATCGACCAGGGCGGTGGCCTCCTTCTCCATCTCGATCACGTAGCCGGTGACCTTGCCCCGGAAATAGCGATGGAACAGCAGCGCAGGGATGGCGACGATCATGCCGGCCGCCGCGCACACCAGCGCCTTGCCGATACCGCCCGCCAGCGCATTGACATCGCCGACGCCGCTGTCCTGGATGCCGAGGAACATCTGGATCATGCCGACCACCGTTCCCAGCAGGCCGAGCAGCGGGCCTGCCGATGCAATGCTGCCGAGCGCGTTAAGGAACTTCTCCATCCGGTGGACCACGTGGCGGCCGGTGTCCTCGATCCGCTCGCGGATCTGCTCGCGCGGCTTGCTGCGCACGTCCAGCGCCGCTGCCAGCAGTTCACCCAGCGGGGAGTTGCGCCGAAGCGATTCCACGTGCGCGGCCTCGAGCTGGCCCCGCGCGGCCCAGGCACGGACTTCCTCGCCCAGTCCGGGCGGCAGGATCTCCTTGCGGCGCAACGACCAGAAGCGCTCCACCACGATGGCCAGGGCCAGCACGCCGAGCAGCAGCAGCGGGATCATCGGCCAACCGCCGGCCTTCACCAGTTCCAGCACGTTCAGTCCTCCGGCGCATCCGGCCGTCCTTCTTCCAGCCGATAGGATAGCCCACCGGCCTGCCGCCGCCGTACGGCGTCCCACCATCGCGGTCGCGCGTGACGTCGTTCACGCAGCTGCAGCCCGCCCTTGCCCAGCCACACGCGAAGGGCTCCGCCCGTCTGGGTATCGACGACCTCCGCCCCCTGGGTGCGCCAGCGCGCCACCACCCCGGCCCGCGGGTGGCCGAACCGATTGCCGGCCCCACTGGCATTCAGTGCAAGCCGCGGCGAGGTGGCGGCGATGAAGGCCGAATCCGACGACCCCGCGCTGCCATGGTGCGGCAGCACGACGACGTCGGCGCGCAATCCGGCGGCATCGCGATGGACCAGGYTCCGCTCGACGATGGCGCCGATATCGCCCGGCAGCAGCGCGCTCCCGTGCGCGGTCTCCACCTTCAGCACGCAACTCGATTCATTGCCCAGATAAGGGAAATGCAGGCCCGGGTGCAGGAAGCGGAAATGCACGCCGTCCCACGTCCACGACGCGCCGGCGAGACAGGCCGCGCTGGCGTCCACGCCGCTGCCGGGAGGCGCCAGCACGACGTGTACCGGCAGGCTGTCGCGCACGGCGTCGACCCCTCCGGCATGGTCGTTGTCCGCATGGCTGACCACCAGCGCATGCAGGCGCGGCACCCCCAGCGCTCGCAGGGCCGGCACCACCGCACGTTCGCCGGCATCGAATCCCTCCTCCACCGCCGGCCCGGCATCGAACAGCAGCGCATGGTTCGCCGTGCGCACCAGCGCGGAGAGCCCCTGTCCCACGTCGATCACGACGAGCTCCACCTCGCCCGCGCCGGGCCTTTCGCGATCCGGCCACAGCAACGGCAACCACAGCAGCACCGCCAGCCATTTCCCCGGCACACCGCGGGGCAGCAACAACCAGAATCCGCCGATCAACGCCAGCCACAGCGTCCACGCGGGGCTTTCCGGCAACCACCACAACGCGTGGGGATGCGCGGCCACCCGCTCGAACCATCCCCAGCTCGGTTCGAAGCAGGTCGCCGCCAACCTCCAGGCCCATCCACCGGCACCCGCGTGCAGCACCTCCAGTGCCGTCCCGAGCAGGGCCAGCGGCACGACGACCAGACTCCACCAGGGAATCGCCAGGAGGTTCGCCAGCGGACCCGCGAGCGAGGCCTGGCCGAACAGCACGACGGTGAACGGCAACAGGCCGATCGTCGCGACGCCCTGTGCCGGCAGGAAGGCTTTCGCCCAGTGCATCGATGCCGGCAGGCACCAGGCCAGCCACGCAACGCCGCCGAAACTCAGCCAGAAGCCCGCCGCGAGCAGCGACAGCGGATCGCACAGCAGCACTGCCCACATCGCCAGCGCCAGCAAGTCGACGACCCGCACGTGGCGTCTTGCCACGCGCGCCAGCACCACTACGCCGATCATCAATACCGTGCGCACCGTCGGCAGGGCGAATCCGGCCACGGCGGCATACGCCAGCGCACCGGCCAATGCCGCCGCACCCGCGGCCTGTGGGCGCGGAACGCGACGGGCCAGCGCGGGCAACACCCACCACGCACCTGCGGCCACCAGCGCGCAGGCGCCGGCCACTATGCCGACATGGAAGCCTGAGATCGCGATGAGATGCGTCAGTCCGGCAGCCCGCAGCACGTGCCAGTCGTGGTCATCCAGCCCCTGCGTGTCGCCTAGTGCCAGTGCCCGCACGAAACGCGCCATGCGGTCCGGCACGGCTACAGCGATGCGCGCGGACATGCGGCTGCGCCAGGCATCGATGCCGCGCCCCGGCGACAGCCGACGCGCCGTGCCGGGGTCGCGCACGTAGCCCATCGCGCTGATGCGCTGCGCCGCGGCGTAACGCTCGGTGTCAACCCCGCCCGGGTTCGCCAGCCCACGCGGCGCACGCACGCGGATCCGCAGATGCCAGCGTTCCCCAGCCCCCACCTGCATGCGCGCACCGGGTGCGGTGGCCCCGAAGTCGTCGTACCACGAAAGCCGCAACAGGCGACCCCGCAACGGGGCCGGTTGATGCGCATCGGCGTCGACCCGCAACAGGAAGCGGGTTCGTCGCGCGCCGGGCTCGGGCAGGCCCATGACACGCCCGGAGACCTCCACCTCCCTGCCCTCCCACGCCACCGGCAGCTGCACATCCAGGCTCCACGTGGCATGCAGGCCCGCCCATGCCGCACCCGCGAGCAGCGCGCCCGCCCAGCGCCAGCGCCATGCGGCGCACCAGCCTGCGGCGCCTGCGGCGAGCCCCAGCCAGAGCATGGCCACCGCCGGCAGGGTCGGCTGCCACAGCATGCCCACCATGCCGAGCAGGAGCGCCGCCACGCATGCCAACCCGGCCGGCGCCGGAACGGGTGCGCCCGTCCGCCCCATCTCAGCGATCCAGCGGACTGAGCACCGCGCCCGCGCCGCGGTTGAGCACGTGCGTGTAGATCTGCGTGGTGGCGACATCCTTGTGCCCCAGCAGTTCCTGCACGGTGCGGATGTCGTAGCCGCTTTCGATCAGGTGGGTGGCGAACGAATGGCGCAGCGTATGCGCGCTCACCGGCTTGACGATGGCCGCCGCCACCCGCGCACGCTTCAGCGCACGCGACAACATGGCCTCGTCGATGTGGTGCCGTCGCCAACGGCCATCGCGCGGATCCAGGCTGATGGCGCGCGCGGGAAACGCGTATTGCCAACCGAGCTCGCGCGCCGCGTTCGGATACTTGCGCGACAACGCATGCGGCAGCCACACCTCGCCGGCGCCGCGCGCGAGATCCTGCGCATGCAGTACCTGGACCCGCTCCACCTCCGCCTGCAATGCCGGCACCAGCGACGCCGGCAACACCGTCCGCCTGTCCTTGCCGCCCTTGCCCTCGCGCACGGTGATCTCGTTGCGGGCGAAGTCCACGTCCTTCACCCGCAAGCGAACCCCTTCCATCAGTCGCATGCCGCTGCCGTACAACAGCCGCGCCAGCACCGCCATGCGGCCATCCATGTGCGCGAGCAAGGCACGCACCTCGGTTTGCGACAGTACGGTCGGGACCCGCTGTGGTCGCTTGGCGCGCACCACATCCTCCATCCACGCCAGCTTCAGCCCCAACACCTCGCGATAGAGGAACAGGACCGCCGACAGCGCCTGGTTCTGCGTACTCGCAGCCACCTTCCCCTCGACCGCCAGTTGCGTCAGGAACGCCTCGACCTGCACCACCCCCAGCTCCCGCGGGTGACGCCTGCCATTGGCAGCAATGAACCGGCGTATCCACCCGACGTACGCCCGCTCCGTGCGTATGCTGTAGTGACCCACCCGAAGCCGGCGCTCCACCTCCTCCAACAAACCCCGCCGGGCCGCCGACGCCCCACCCGATACCGCCCCGTCCTCAGGCTGATATTCCATTGCGATCGCATTCCATGCGGATAACGCTGCCAGCGTCGCAGGCAGCTCGCATCGACACCATCAGCCAAGCCGTTGAACGGACGTAAGGAAAGCCTGATTGACGCTGTGTGGAGGAGCCTGAATACTCGGCGCTATTACCCCGGAATGGGGTCTACTAGGTGTTAGGGCGCATATGAAACTTATAGCAATCGGAGCCATCGCCTTCTCAGCATCACTTGCTCCGATCAGTGTCTTGGCCGGAGAGATTTCGCTCAAGTCGGATGTAGAAACCTGTGAGAGCGAGATCCCTG
>NZ_JBGFFG010000244.1:0-5135 GCF_056175765.1 Pseudoxanthomonas sp. LjRoot204_2
GGCGCAGTGCGTATTCGTAATAGTCGGTGGCTTCGTCCAGCCTGCCCAGCGACCTGAGTACGTTGGCGCGGGTGTAGCAGAGGAGCGGATCGGGCCGCACACGGCTGGCGACATGCGTCAGGAACTCGAGTGCGAGGTCGTGCCGATCCACCAGCCAGAGATGCTGGGCGAGCACCGCTGCCTGACGCAGGACTTCTTCGTCGGACCACGGCATGGACCGGATGAGCCGGACGATTTCCGCATCTTCGGCAAAGGCGAGCAGGCGCAGGCTGACGAAGCCGACCGACTTGGTGTCGTGGATCCGGGCGCATATCCGCGCGGCCTGCAGTGCGTGCAGGCGCGAATCGACATAACGATCGGCGACCTGCGCAAGCCGCGAAAGGCGAAGGTGTGGCGCCACCAGATCGGGCGCTATCGCCAGCATGGCCTCGTAACAGGCGCGGGCCGCGGATGGGTTCCTGGCGGCCTCGTGGTGGTTCGCCTCGTTCCAGTGGCGCTGCAGCGCTCCGTTCATGGTCGCCATCGTGAGGGAGTTGGTTCAAGCATATCCGCAACACGATCAACGCAGGCCGCGGCGCACAAGAAAAGGCCGCCCGAAGGCGGCCGAGAAGAGAGCATGGAGCGTTGTTCTTGTTCGAACAGATGCGGGATCAGAAGTCGTACTGGACCATGAAGCGGACCGAACGGGGTGCCTGGTACGAGCGTGGCAGCAGGTAGGTGCTCAGCGGATTGCCGGTCGCCGAGTCTTCCGCCACTTCGCTCACCGCCGTGACCTTCTGCGAATTGAAGACGTTGAACACGTCCATCTTGAACTGCAGGCCCGGTGCGAACGACGGCCTGAAAGCGAGGTTCAGGTCCAGGCTGGTGGTCGTGGGCAGGCGCCCGGCGGTACCACGCGGAACCGCGCTCACCGTGGAATCGTCAGAGGCGCCATTTTCCGAGTTGCTGCAGCGCATGAAGCCCGAACCATAAGGATGCGGCGAATAGTTGGTCACCGGACCCACGGGCTCCAGGGGGTTGAGATCCAGGACACCCAGGCAGTTGATCGGTCGTCCCGTCTGCACGATGAGGTTCGCACCGAGCGACCACTCGTCGTTGAAGTCGTAATTGCCGAACACCTTCAACGCGTGGCGGCGATCGTTGGGCAGGTAGCCGTAGGTATCGACCGTCAGCTCGCGGTAGTCGAAGTCCTGCGTGGTGTTGGTGTCACCCTGGCCGATGTCGGACTTCACGCCGCCCTCGGTATTGCCCTTGTTGTAGCCGAGCGTATACGAGGCCTGGAAGAAGAACTTGTCCCAGCTGCCGTCCAGGAACAGTTCCAGGGCCTTGTACGAACGCTTGGCGGGCGGGCTGAGGCGGTCGCCCTCCACCGTGTAGGTGGTGTAGACGCCGTCGCCGTTCAGGTCGGTGACCAGCACCGCATCTTCGCCCGGGTTGAACAGGCGGCAATACGGGAAGCCGGGGTTCGGCACGGTGTAGTCGAGCCCGTCGGCATCGGCCAGGTCGGTGATCGCGGTGTAGTCGCAGTTGTCGTCGATGGCGGCCTTCAACTTGCGGTAGATGCCGCGCGCACCGAAGTTGAGGTGGTCGGTCAGCGTGGTCTGGAAGCCGAGGATGAACTCGTCCTGGTACATCGGATCCAGGTTCTTGCTGGCGATCGTGTTCGGATCGTGCGCTTGGCCGTCTTCGCCGTTGATCAGGTTCAGCGGATTCAGCGGGTTGATCAGGATCGGCGCACCGGTCACCGGGTCGACGCCCGAGAAGCGGTTGTTGTTGGACCGCTGGTAGATGGAGGCGCTGGAGCCGCGCACCGCGACGCTCGGCGTCAACGGCAATGCGTAGCGACCCGCATTACCGTAGATCTTCAGGGAGGAGTCGCCCTTGGCATCCCACGAGAAACCCAGGCGGGGGCCGAACTGGTTGTCGATCTTGACGAAGGCGCGTCCGTCGGAGCCCAGGTTCTCGAAGGTATCCCAGCGCGCGCCGAGGTACGCCAGGAAGTTGTCGGTGATCCTCCACGAATCTTCGAGGTAGTAGGCGCGCTGCTTCACCTCGATGGTGGTGCCACGCGCCGTGGTCTGGCGACGGACCACGTCGAACTCGTCGCCGGTGTTCGGGCGCCCGTCGGGACCGTTGTTCGTCGAGTAGCGCCACAGCCAGCCACCCACGTTGGCTTCGCCCGCCACCGACTCGTAATTGTCCACGTCCACGCCGAAGCGCAACTGGTGCGAGCCGAGGATCCACTCCGCGTCGATGCGGTACTGGTCGCGGGTATCCTTGTTGTTGGATGCCTGCAGCAACGCGCCGTCGGTCAGATGGCACAGGCTGCCGTAGGCGCCGGTGATCAGTTTGCGATAGCCCGGACGCACGTCGATGATCGCCGGGCAGCCTCCGAGCGCGGTCGTCCCGTTGATGTCGGTCGTGTATGCCGTGGTGATATCGCCGTTGTAGCTGACGGTCGAACCGTCCGGATTGCGGAGATGCTGCGCGCGCTTGAATTCGCCGTGGCCATACAGCGCGGTCAGGGTGAAGGCGTCGGTGAGATAACCGGTGTACTTCAGTACGTAGTTGTTGCCGCCCTGCTCGTCGAACACCGTGCCGACATAGGTGGTGCGGTCCACTTCGCCCGGGGTGTTGTTGTAGACCCGCGTCTCGGTTTCCTGCTTGTCGGAGAACGCGGTCAGCTCCAGCTTGTTGCTGTCGTTGATGTTCCAGTCGAACTTTGCAAGCCAGGTCGGATTCTTGATCGACCCGTTGCGGTTCGTGACCGCATCCATGTTGCCCCAGGCATCGGTGTCGGTCTTGCCGTAGGACAACAGGCCGTAGGCGAACAGCGTGTCCTTGATCAGCGCACCACCTGCCCACACGGCCCCGATCAGCTCTTCCTGCGTATCGTTGCTGTTGTTCTCGGCGACGTTGCCGTAGTCGCCCGGGACCAACGGGTTGGAGTACTTGTAGTCCTCCACGTCCGAACGCAGCGATTTCGGCGACCAGAACACATTGGCACCGGCCTTGAACTCGTTGGTGCCGCGCTTGGTGATCTGGTTCACCACGCCGCCCAGCGAACGGCCGAACTCGGCGCCGTAGCCACCGGTCTTGATCTGCTGCTCGGCGATCGCCTCGAAAGGCACCTTCGAGAAGTTCAGGCTCCGGAACGAATTGGTGATGTTGAAGCCGTTGATGTAGTACTGGTTCTCGGCGACGGAGGAGCCACCGAACGAGGCAAGGTTGCCGAAGGCGCCATCGCCACGCACCGTGCCCGGCGCCAGCAGGGCCACCGAGGTGGTATCGCGCGGCACGGGGATGCGGGCCAGCTGCTCGGACGTCAGGATGGTGGTGGACTCGACCGACGAGACGTCGATCGGGTTGACCAACTGCGACCCGGTGACGGTCACCGTGCCGAGCGTTGTGGCACCACTGCCGGAACTTTCCGCTGCGAAATTGACGGCCGTACCGGTACCGACGTTGACCGCGACTTCGCGCGTCGTCGTCGTACCGTCGGCCCGCTGAAGCGTCACGCGGTACGTGCCGGGCGAGAGCGCGGATACGCGGTAACTACCGTCGGCGCCGATCGCGATTTCACGGCTGAAGCCGGTGGCCGGGTTCTGGACCAGGACCTTCTCGCCCGCCGATGCCTGGCCGAAGACCGCGCCGGAGGTATTGGACTGGGCGTAGACGGACGTGTTGAAGCAGACGCCGAGCGCCAGGGTAAGGGCGCTGCGTTTGAGTGTTCGATTGAACGTACGCTTGGACACTGTGCGACTCCCTGCTGCAGGTTTATTCACATGAGCGTCCGGACGGGCCCGCCCTCTCCGAGAATGTGCGGCGCGCCCTTCAGGCCAGCCACGGGCCTTAATAGCAGGTTAATCAAATGTTGGAATTAGGTTACGCAACACTCAAGTAATAATGAGAAATAGATCACAAAATGCCGTGTAGTTTTGCCCCCCCTCAGGCGCATTTTTTGGACGCCTCGAAACGTAATAGCGATAACAGAATGCGCCCACGCGCAACATCGACACGCTGTTACGGATAGCGAGGGATCTCCGGGTCCGCCGCACCGGGCGCCGCGTTTGATGGACGGCCGTGCGCCCGCGCCTTTGAAGCCGCGACAGCGCGGCAGAGGACTGGGCGTGGCGCGCGCATGCGGGTTCCCCCTCCGCAGTCGACGCCGCGCCTCCATGCACCGGCCGGTGACGCCGCAACAGAGAGGAACACCGGGCGCTTATTGCCTCGGCTGGTACACGACTTCTTCGTAGGGCTGCACCACCACCCAGCCGTCGCCCGCAAACCGTAGCTGCACGCTTTCTCCGGACCCCCGTCCCAGCAGCGTGCCCAGCGAGATGTCGGTGACTATTTCGGGCGTCAGGCTGCCCGACCACGCCACGGTGGCGTTGGGGTCGGTAAACACCGGACCGGTCTGCGCATTCACCGGCAGTGTCAGCGGTTCGTAGTGCGACGTGATCGCGACGATGCCGTGCCCGCTGAGGCGCACGTTGAACAACCCGCCGGACAGCATGCCGGCGACCTTGCGCATCATGGTGATGCGGCTCTCGATGCCCGACTCCACGGCCAGCACGTCGTTGCCGTTGACGAAGATGGCCTCCCCGGCGAGCCGCAGCAGGGTGATCCGCTTGCCGGCATCGGCCAGATAGACGCGCCCCTGCCCCTCGATCTTCATCAACTGCATGCCTTCCCCGCTGACCGCCTTCTTCAGCAGGTTGCCCAGGCCCTGCTCCAGCACGCCTTGGCGGGTGAACTTGACCGCCCCCTTGCGTGCGACCATCGCGCCGGACTTGGCCCAGACCAGCCCGTTCAACCGCACCTCGAGCAGGTGCGGGCTCTCGAGCTCGAAGGCATCCGGACTGGCATCCTTCTCACGCGACGAGGCGAGGAATTCCTGCAGGGTGCGCACGCTCATGGCCGTTCCTTGATGGTTGCCGAAAGAAGGCCACATCATAGTCGCCCCGCCCGACGGTTCCGCTCATGTCCCGCATCGTTTCCGTACCGCATACCCCGGATGAAGCCACGCGTGCGCCGGTCGCGGCGGAGCGCGTCGTGCACGGCGCGCCGCGGCAGGCGCTCGCCAACGCATATTCCACGCAGGACGAGCGCTTCCATTGCGGCGTCTGGGAAGG
>NZ_JBGFFG010000245.1:0-5132 GCF_056175765.1 Pseudoxanthomonas sp. LjRoot204_2
GTCTTCGTCAGCTTCGAGGGCGACGACACCCGTCGCCTGTTCACCTGGCACCAGTCGCCGAAGGATCCGCCGAACCTGCAGCGCCGCATCCTCGCGGACGCCATCGAAGGCGCGGCGCCGGCGGAAGCCGCCGTACGCTCCGAGCCGATGCCGCTGACCCGATTCCCGGATCCCACGCCGCAGGTGCGGGACATCAAGAAGCGGCTGGTGACGTACAAGCGCAAGGACGGCGTGGACTTGTCCTTCACCCTTTACACGCCGCCGGGGTACCAGGAAGGCACGCGCGTGCCGGCGATCCTGTATGCCTACCCGATGGACTATGCGGACCCGTCGAAGGCCGGTCAGGTAAGCGGTTCGGAGCAGACCTTCACGCGCCTGTCGAACTACCGCCTGTTGCTGCTCGCCGGCTACGCGATCATCGACAACGCGTCGTTCCCGATCGTCGGCGACCCGAAGACGGCCTACGACACCTACCTGGAGCAGCTGGTCGCGAACGCGGAAGCTGCGGTCGACAAGGCGGTCGAACTCGGCGTGGTCGACCGCGGCCGCATCGGCGTCACCGGACACAGTCACGGCGCGCTAATGGCGGCCAACCTGCTGGCGCACTCGGACATGTTCCGTGCAGGCGTGGCCTCCAGCGGCGGCTACAACAAGACGCTGACCCCGTTCGGCTTCCAGAACGAACGCCGCTCGTTCTGGGCGGCACCGAAGGTGTACGACCAGGCCTCGACGTTCTTCCACGCCGACAAGGTCAACGAACCGCTGCTGATCGTGCATGGCAGCGACGACGCCAACCCGGGCACCGAATCGCTGCAGTCGCCGCGGTTGTTCCAGGCCATCCGCGGCACGGGCGGCACGACACGGCTGGTGATGCTGCCGTTCGAGCCTCACTGGTACACGGCGCAGGAATCGAACGAGCATTTCATCGCCGAGATGCTGGCCTGGTTCGACCGTTACGTGAAGCCCGAGCCCGCGACGCGGAAGTAATGCCCCGTCGCTGTGGCTTCAGGGAAAACGCCGGGCCCATGCCCGGCGTTTTTCTTTTGGGTGCGACGGAATGTCCCATGCGACCAAGGTAGGAAGGTGGCGGCGGCGGGGCGGGTCTATGCTGATCCCGGTGTCGGATCCGGGAGGTTCGCATGGCATACGAAGACGTGTATCGGCGCTCGATCGAGCAGCCCGAGGCCTTCTGGGGTGACGAAGCGAAGGCCATCCATTGGCACGTGCCGCCGCGGCAGGTGCTGGAGTATTCGCAGCCGCCATTCCGTCGCTGGTTCGTCGGCGGCCAGACCAACCTCTGCTACAACGCGGTGGATCGCCATGTCGCCGAGCGCGGCAACCAGCTGGCGCTGGTGGCGGTGTCCACCGAAACCGATGTCACCCGCGAAATCAGCTACCGAGAGCTGTACCGCGAAGTGAACGCCTTCGCCGCCGTGCTCAAGCGGCTCGATGTCGGCCGTGGCGATCGCGTGGTCATCTACATGCCGAACATGGCCGAAGCCGTGTTCGCGATGCTGGCCTGCGCGCGCATCGGTGCCGTGCATTCGGTGGTGTTCGGCGGCTTCGCCGCGCACAACCTGGCCCTGCGCATCGACGATGCGCAACCGAAGCTGTTGATCTCCGCCGATGCCGGCAGCCGCGGCGGCAAGGTCATTCCCTACAAGCCGCTGGTCGACGAGGCATGCGCGAAGGCGAGCACGCCTCCGGCCAAGGTGCTGATCGTGTCGCGCGGCCTGGATGCGGCAGAGCCGAAGATCGCCGGTCGCGATGAGGACTATGCGACGTTGCGCACCGCCGTCGGCGATGCCGAGGTGCCGGTCGAATGGCTTGAATCGAACGAGCCCAGCTACCTGCTCTACACCTCCGGCACCACCGGCAAGCCGAAGGGCGTGCAGCGCGATGTCGGCGGGTATGCGGTCGCCCTCGCGCTGTCCATGCGCACGGTGTTCGACGTGGGGCCGGGGCAGGTGATGTTCTCCACATCCGACGTCGGTTGGGCGGTGGGGCATTCCTACAACGTGTATGGCCCGCTGATCGTGGGCGCGACTTCGGTGCTCTACGAAGGGCTGCCGATCACGCCCGATGCCGGCATCTGGTGGGCGCTGTGCGAACAGTACGGCGTGCGCACGATGTTCTCCTCGCCGACGGCGGTTCGCGTGCTGAATAAGCACGACATCGATTTCATCAAGCGCCACGACCTGTCCGAACTGAAATACCTGTTCCTCGCGGGCGAGCCGCTCGACGAGCCGACAGCGCACTGGATCACCGATGCGATCGGCAAGCCGGTGATCGACAACTACTGGCAGACCGAGACCGGGTGGCCCGCGCTGACGCTGCTGCCGGGCCTGGACATGAAGCCCGTGCGGTTCGGTTCGCCCGGGTTCCCGAACCTTGGTTACAGGATGAAGGTGATAGACGAAAGCACCGGCGAGGAAGTTGGACCCGGCCAGAAGGGCGTGCTGRTCATGCAGCCGCCGTTGCCGCCCGGCTGCATGACGACGATCTGGAACGACGACGCGCGCTTTCTCACCAGCTACTTCAGCCATTTCAAGGAACTGCTGTACAGCTCGCTGGACTGGGCGATCCGCGACGAGGACGGCTACACCTTCATCCTCGGCCGCACCGATGACGTCATCAACGTCGCCGGCCATCGCCTGGGCACGCGCGAGATCGAGGAATCCGTGTCCGGCTTCCCTGCCGTGGCGGAGGCTGCCGTGATCGGGGTGGCCGACGAACTGAAGGGCCAGGTGCCGGTGGTGTTCGCGACGCTACGCCAGGCCACCGACGAGCCGCATGAACGCGTGCAGGCCGCCGATGGCATGCGGCGCACGGTAGAGCAGAGCCTGGGCGCGGTCGCGCGGCCGGCGCGCGTCTATATCGTCAACGCATTGCCGAAGACGCGTTCGGGAAAGCTGCTGCGGCGCTCGCTGCAGGCGCTGGCGCAGGGTGCGGATCCCGGCGATCTCTCCACGCTGGACGATCCCAATGCGCTGGAGGAAGTGAGGCGCGCGCTGCAGCGCGGGCCCGAGGTCGGCAGCTGACGGTCAGCGCGCCGGTGGCGCGGGTGTCGCCGGGTCCACACTTCCGTCGAGCGTCCACACTACGTCACGGCCCTGCGGATCGCGGCTCAGCACGAAGCGCGCGCTGGCGCCCGGCGTGAGCGGCAGGGGCGAGCGCGGTTCGTCGTTGTCGCCGTCGTCGTTCGCTTCGATCACCGTGCGTTCGCCCTCATGTCCCGGGATCGGCACGATGAACAGGTCGCGTGCGTCCAGGGTGCGGCGTGCCTTCTTGGTGCCGAGGTCGCCGATATCGGCGATGGCGCCGTCGGTCTCCATCAGCGGATTGCGGAAATTGACCAGCAGGTCGGCCTTCGTCGGCGGACGCCCCGGCACCGACAGCGTGCCGCCACGCACCAGCAGATCGGGCCACACATCGCCGTTCTCCGGCAGTTCGCGATAGAGCGCAGGCGCTACGCCCACGTGGCTGCCGGTCGCGATGCTGTCCAGCGCGGCCACCAGG
This sequence comes from Pseudoxanthomonas sp. LjRoot204_2, assembly GCF_056175765.1. Taxonomy (NCBI): domain Bacteria; kingdom Pseudomonadati; phylum Pseudomonadota; class Gammaproteobacteria; order Lysobacterales; family Lysobacteraceae; genus Pseudoxanthomonas; species Pseudoxanthomonas sp. LjRoot204_2. The sequence continues at coordinate 3,520 of NZ_JBGFFG010000245.1, forward strand.
CCGAGGAAGTAGAGCTTGCGCAGACGCTGCTTCTGCACGTCGCCCTCGATGCCGCCCGCTTCGATCAACACCGTGCTGGCGCCCCACTGCGTGGTGAGGTCGCCGAACGCGCGCGGGTCGAAGGTTTCGTCCCAGCGTGCGATATGGCCGGCCAGGTAGGGTTCCAACGCCGTGCGGATCACGCCTGCCACTTCGATGGCGCGCGTGCGCACATCGTTGACATCGGCGGCGTGGTTGTAGGGCGGCGACAGCAGCGCGATGGCGGTGCCGCGATCGGAGTCGCCGGCGCGATAGCCGACGCGCTGGTCGTGCAGGTTGAAGCCGTACATCGGTTTCACCCGGTCGTACAACGCCTTCAGCGTGCGCGCTTCCGGCGTCGCCAGCATGCGCGCATCGCGGTTGAGGTCGATCCCCTGCACGTTGCGTCGCTGGAAGCGCGCAGCGCCGTCGGGATTGACGATGGGGAAGACATGCAGCGTGGTGTTCGCGCGCAGCTGCCTCGCCAGCGGATGGTCGGGATGGTCGCCGAGAAAGCGGAACAGGTCCGCCAGCGCCATCGACGCCGTACTCTCGTCGCCATGCATCTGCGACCACAGCAGCACGGGGATCCTGCCTTCGCCCCAGCGCACATGGCGCAAGGGGCGGTCCTCGACGCTGCGGCCGATCTCTTCCACGTGGAAGCCGTGCGTACGCGCCAGCAACGGCGTCGCGACCGACCACCAGTGTTCCGCGTTGAACGTGCGGTCCTCCAGGCCGGCGACGCGCAGTTCCGCGTCGTAGAGCGCATCGAGCCCCGATAGCCACGCCGGGGGTGGGGGTATCGCGGTCGGGGCCTGCGTCGACGCATCCGCACGTGGCATGTCGGTGTTCCGGGCGATGGTGGTGGGGATCATCATCGTCAGCAGCAGGCACAGGGCTAGGGTGGGGCGCATCACGGCAGCAGCAGGAGCGGTCGCTTGCAGGGTCGGTGCATGCGTCATCGATGTCAAATCCGTGCGGGGCAGCGCCACCGCGTCATGCCGACGGTGCCGATGGCGTGATGCCGGTGTAGCGCGCACGTGGACGGATCAGGCCGCCCATCGCCTGTTGTTCCAGCGCGTGCGCCAGCCAGCCGGCGAGGCGGCCCGCGGCGAACATCACCAGCGCGGGCGTCGCCGGCAGGCGGTTCAGGTGGCAGATCGCCGCCAGCATGAAGTCGATGTTCGGGCGCAGGCCGCTGATGTCTTCGGTAGCGGCGATCAGCGTTTCCAGTGCGGCCATTTCGCGCTCGCCTGCGTGGCGTTCGCGAGCGCGCGCCAGCAGCTCGGCACCGCGCGGATCGCCCTGCGGATACAGCGCATGGCCGAAGCCCGGAAGATCATCGCCACGCTGCCAGCGCTCGCTGATGAAGCGGCGCGCGTGGCCGGCGTCACGGGCATCGGCGATGAGTGCGTACGCACGCGCCGTCGCGCCGCCATGGCGCGGCCCGGACAGCGCGGCGAGGCCGCTGCAGACGGTGGCGTGCAGATGCGCGCCGGTGGAGGCGACCACGCGCGCCGCGAAGGCCGAGACATTCAATTCGTGGTCCGCGCAAACGACCAGCGCGGCACGCACGAGGTCGGCGAACCCGTCGT
>NZ_JBGFFG010000246.1:0-5121 GCF_056175765.1 Pseudoxanthomonas sp. LjRoot204_2
GGCTTCGGGCGCCGGTTCGGCGGGTGGCTGGTCGTCGTCGTTGCCGCGGAGCTGCGCGGGTTCTTCTTCCGGCTCGCTCCAGTCGAGCAGCGGGTTGGTCTCCACCGCTTCGGTCAGTTCGATCTCGAGCTCGACGGTGGACATCTGCAGCAGCCGGATGGCCTGACGCAACTGCGGCGTCATGACCAGCTGTTGTCCCAGCGATGTCTGCAGGCGTGGCTTCATTCCCGACCTTGGAAACCCGTGAGGCGGCCCACGGCCGCCGACGGGATCACAGGCGGAAGGTTTCGCCCAGATAGACCCGGCGTACGTCCGGATTGGCCAGCAATGCGTCCGGGGCCCCCTGCGCCAGAACGCTACCGGCATTGAGGATATACGCCCGGTCGCAGATTCCCAAGGTTTCGCGCACGTTGTGGTCGGTGATGAGCACGCCGATACCGCGGTCCTTCAGGTGTTTGACGATGCGCTGGATCTCGCCGACCGAGATGGGGTCGACGCCGGCGAAGGGTTCGTCCAGCAGCATCAGGCGCGGGCGGGCGGCAAGGGCGCGGGCGATTTCCACGCGACGGCGCTCGCCGCCGGAGAGGCTCGCGCCCAACTGGTCGGCCACGTGGGTGACCTGCAGTTCGTCGAGCAGCGAGGCCAGTTCTCGCTCGATGCTGGCGCCGTCGAGGTCTTCGCGCAGTTCCAGCACCAGCCGGATGTTGTCGGCCACGCTGAGCTTGCGGAACACCGAGGGTTCCTGCGGCAGGTAGCCGACGCCGAGCTTGGCGCGCTGGTACATTGGCTGGGCGGTGATGTCCTGGCCGTCCAGCTCGATGCTGCCGGCATCGGCGGCCACGAGGCCGACGATCATGTAGAAGCAGGTGGTCTTGCCGGCGCCATTCGGACCCAGCAGGCCGACGACTTCGCCCGGCTGCAGGGTCAGGCCGAAGTCGGCGACGACTTCGCGCTGCTTGTAGCGCTTGCGCAGGCCCTTGGCGGTGAGCATCAGTTCTTGCCCTGCGCGGGCGCAGCGGACTTAGGCTGGATCACGGTGCGCACGCGGGTACCGTCGCCGCCGCTCTGCATGTTGCCGCTCTTGGTGTTGTACACCATGCGCTGGCCGCTGTTGGATCCGCGCTCCGACTTGACCGTGTAGTTGCCGATGAACGTGATGGTCTCGGTCTTCATGTCGTACTCGACGCGATCAGCCTGTGCGTCCATCCACGTGCCGTCGTCCATCTGCTGCTTCATCTTCACCTGCTTGCCGGTGAAGACCGATCGCGATACCTCGCCGTCGGCCATGTAGATCTCGGCAGCGGCCGAGCGGATCTCCAGCGTGCCCTGGGTCACTACCACGCCGCCGCCCAGCACGGTCTTGCCGCTGCCTTCCATGTTGCCGCTCTGGCTGCCGGAGTCGATGGTCATGGCCTGGTTGCGGTCGCTGGCCTTGGCCATGGCGCCCGCGGCGGGCAGCAGGAGCAGCAGCGCAGCGCTAGCGAGCAGAACGCGGTTCATAGATCGATCTCACCTGGGATTTGAATGTGTATTCCTTGGTCTTGAGATTGGTCTCAAAACCGCGCCCGCTCAGTCTAGAGCCAGGCTGGACCACCGTCACCACGTCCTCGGTCTGGGCCAGGTCGCGGTCGGGGAAGACATTGAGCGTGTCGGTACGGAATTCGGCCGGACGCGCACCGCCCTCGGGTGACGTACCGTGCACGTCACCCTTCAGGCGCAGTTCTTCGCCCTTCGCGCTGAGCCAGCCGGTCTTCGACCGCAGCTCCCACGAGCGACCGTCCTCTTCGGGCAGCAGGAAAAGCGGCGTGGTGATGGTGTAGGTCTGGTCCTGCGGGTTGCGCGCCATCTCCGGCGCGCGCACGGCGACGGCCTCCTTGCCCTCGCCGTTGAGCGCGATCATCTCGAAGTCGCGCATCACGTAGTCCGAACGGTCCGCGACCACACGGTTGGGCGGGGGCACATCGCGGTTCTTCCAGGCGGACCAGCCGCTCACGATGGCGGCGACCAGCAACACCAGGCCCAGCGCGACCCGCCAGCTCATGCCGTGCCTCCCTCGAACGAAGGCGCATGGCCCTGCGTGCCCAGCAGCAGGTCGCAGGCTTCGCGCGCGGCGCCCTGGCCACCCGCGCGGCGGGTACGCCAGTGCGCATGCTGGGCGGTCCACGGATGTGCGTCGGCGGGTGCGATGGCCAGTCCGACGGCACGGAACGGGGGCACATCCGGCAGGTCGTCACCCATGAAGGCGACCTGGTCCAGGCCGATGCCGAGGCCGGCGCCCAATTCGCGGACGGTGGCGAGCTTGTCCTTGATCCCGGTGAACACCTGCACACCCAACTCGCGGCCACGCGCCACGGCGACGGTACCGCCGCGAGCCGTGATGAAGGCGACCTCGATCCCCGCGCGCTTCAGCAGCACGAGACCCTGGCCATCCTGCACATGGAAGGCCTTCTGTTCGCGGCCCTCGCTGTCGAGGAACAGTCGGCCGTCGGTGAGGGTGCCATCCACATCGAAGCACGCCAGGCGGATGCGCGCGGCGCGGGCCAGCACGTCATCGGTCAGGTCATGGAGGTGGCGGAGGGGCATGGGCAGGCGGAGGAATCGTGGGAGGAAAAGCGTGCAACCTTGTGGTTTACACCACGCGGGCACGCAACAGGTCGTGAATGTTGAGTGCGCCGACCGGACGCAGCGCCTCGTCCACGACGATGAGACCGCTGATCTTGTGGGTTTCCATCAGGCGTGCCGCCTCCACCGCCAGCTGGTCCGCACCGATGGTCTTGGGCGCGCGCGTCATCAGGTCGGCGATGCGCGCGCTGCGGACGTCCAGCGCCGGATTGTCCAGTGTGCGGCGCAGGTCGCCGTCGGTGAACAGTCCGGCCAGGCGACCGTCCGCGTCGACCACGGCCGTCATGCCCAGGCGCTTGCGGCTCATTTCCATCAAGGCGTCGCTCAGCGTCGCACCCACATCCACGAGGGGAACATCCTCGCCCGCATGCATCACGTCGGTGATGTGCAGCAGCAGGCGGCGGCCCAGGCTGCCGGCGGGATGGGAACGGGCGAAGTCGTCGGCAGTGAAGCCCCGCGCGTCCAGCAATGCGACGGCCAATGCATCGCCCATCGCCAGCGACGCGGTGGTGCTGCTGGTCGGGGCCAGATCAAGCGGGCAGGCCTCGGCCGGCACGCTCACGTCCAGGTGGACATCGCTTTCCCGCGCCAGCGTGGACTGGGGCCGGCCGGTCATGCCGATGACCAGATTGCCCTGACGCTTGAGCACGGGCAGCAGCATCAACACTTCGTCCGATTCCCCGGAATACGACAGTGCCAGCACCACGTCGGCATCGGTGATCATGCCCAGGTCGCCATGCCCGGCCTCACCCGGGTGCACGTAGAACGCCGGCGTGCCGGTCGATGCCAGGGTCGCGGCGATCTTGCGGGCCACGTGCCCCGACTTGCCCATGCCGGTGCACACCACCCGGCCATGGCCGGCCAGGATGGCCTGGCAAGCGGACGAGAAAGCGCCGTCGATGCGGGCCGCCAATGCGTCCAGCGCCCTGGCCTCGATCTCGACCACGCGACGCCCGCTCGCCRCCAGGCTGGCAGCGGAAACGGACGGGGTCGGGGGCAGCGGCTGGGACATGCGGACGGGGCGCCGGCGGGTAGAATGGCCGGGTATTTTATTAGGAAAGCCCGTTGGACGCCGAAACCATCCGTAAACTGATCGAATCCGGCCTGCCCGGTGCCCGTGCCGACGTACAGGGCGACGATGGCGTCCATTTCGAGGCGACCGTGGTGGCCGACGCCTTCCGCGGCAAGCTGCCGCTGGCGCGGCACCGCATGGTCTACGCCACCCTCGGCGACCTGATGGGCGGTGCGATCCATGCCTTGCAGCTCAGGACCGTAACGCCCGATGAGGCTGGTGCCGCCCGCTGACGCGAACCCGCCGGCGATCCCGGCGATCCCGATTCCCACCCGCAGTTTCCTTTCCGGATTTCCATGCAGAAGATCATCGTCACCGGTGGCAACACGCTCAACGGCGAAGTCACCATCTCCGGCGCCAAGAACGCCGTGCTCCCCATCCTGTGCGCGACGCTGCTGGCGGATGCGCCGGTGGAGATCACCAACGTGCCGCACCTGCACGACGTGGTGACCACCATCAAGCTGCTGGGCGAACTGGGTGCCGGCATCACCATCGACGAGGGCACGCTGGCGAAGGGGCGTGGCATCACCGTCGATCCCACCACGGTCAGCCGCTTCGTCGCACCGTATGAGTTGGTGAAGACCATGCGCGCGTCGATCCTCGTGCTCGGCCCGCTGGTCGCGCGCCACGGTGCCGCGGTCGTGTCGCTGCCGGGAGGTTGCGCGATCGGCTCGCGCCCGGTCGACCAGCACATCAAGGGTCTGCAGGCGCTGGGTGCCGAGATCACCGTCGAGAACGGCTACATCAAGGCGCGTGCGGCGCGCCTGAAGGGTGCCCGCTTCGTGTTCGACATGGTCACCGTGACCGGCACCGAGAACGTCATGGCCGCCGCCACCCTGGCCGAAGGCACCACGGTGCTGGAAAACGCAGCGATGGAGCCGGAAGTCACCGACCTTGCCGAATGCCTCAATGCGCTGGGCGCGAAGATCGAGGGCGCGGGGACGTCGCGCATCACCATCCACGGCGTCGAGCGCCTCGGCGGCGGGCGCCACTCGGTAGTACCGGACCGCATCGAGACGGGTACCTTCCTGGTCGCGGCGGCGATGACCGGCGGCAGGGTCACTGCGCGCAATGCGCGTCCCGACACGCTCGAAGCCGTGCTCGACAAGCTGACCGAAGCCGGTGCGAAGATCGACACGACCGCCGACAGCATCACCCTCGACATGCAGGGCAAGCGACCGAAGGCGGTCGATCTGACCACCGCGCCGTACCCGGCCTTCCCTACCGACATGCAGGCGCAGTTCATGGCGCTGAACTGCGTGGCCGATGGCGTGGGCGTGATCAACGAGACGATCTTCGAAAACCGCTTCATGCACGTCAACGAACTCCTGCGCCTGGGCGCCGACATCCGCGTGGAAGGCCATACCGCCATCGTGCGTGGCGTGCAGCAGCTCGGCGGCGCGCCCGTGATGGCCACCGACCTGCGC
>NZ_JBGFFG010000247.1:0-5107 GCF_056175765.1 Pseudoxanthomonas sp. LjRoot204_2
GCCCCAGCGTCTTGCACGGCCCGCACCACGTGGCCCAGAAGTCGACGAGGACCGGAACCTCCAGCGACTTGCGCAGGACTTCGGCTTCGAAGGTTTCGGTGGTGGCATCGAAAACGTGGGGCAGTTCGCTCATCGGGGCGCTCTTGGGCGTGTGGGGGCGTGGCGTTCAGATGGTGTCGCGGGCCGCAGGATACAAGGCGATGTAAAAAGTGTTTGACATTCGCCGATTGACATGTAAAGTTTGCCTTACATTTTGTATAGCGAAGGTTACTCAATGCGAGTGCAGCGAGCGAAGTGGTGGATCCTGCTTTTCGGCGCCATGCTGGCGTTCTGGGGATTGCTGGCGGGGCCCGACGTGCTGCTGGGCGTCGACCTGGGCAAGTGGGGAACGGCCCTGCTGGTGACGGTCGCCTGGATCTCGATGTTTGCGGTGTCGCGCGCACCCGTGGACGAGGCCGAGCGCATCCTGTCGCCGGGTGAGTGGAAGGCCTGGGTCGGCGTCGCCTTCATGCTGGCGGCGACCGGATACTTTCTGGCCAAGGCGCATGTCTTCGCYGATGGTCCGGCGGCGGAGAATGACGGCGCCCGCGCTGTGGGACGCAACCTGGCGTTGCTGCTGGTCGCCTGGAGCGTGCTCCTGGGTGTGCTGGGCGCGCGCTGGAAGGGGCGCGTGCAGGAGGATGAGCGCGACCGCGAGATCGAAAAGCAGGCGGCAGGCTGGGGACGTGGCGCCTTGACGTTCTGCCTGATCGGACTGGCGGCGATGCTGGCGTTCTCGCCTTCCGACCGGTTGGCATGGGCCACGCACTTCATGATCGCGAACCTGCTGGTGTTCGCGCTGATGTGGGGCTGGCTGTGCGAGTACGTGGCGACGGCCTTGCTGTACTGGCGTGATCGTCGGGAGGTCCGGGCATGAGTGCCGGGCGGGAGACGGTGAAAGCGGGGTTCGGCGAGCGGTTCGCCCGCAACTCGGCCTTGGGCATGTCCGGGCTGGCGTTGTTCGCCGCCATCGCGGTGGTCGTGCAGGGCGGGGTGTTCCCCTTCCTGTCGACCACCGCCTGTTTGGCGATGTCGTATTTCTTCCGGCGTCGCGCTCGGCAGGAAGAAGCGGACCGCCGTCACGCGATCGAGGACGAGCGCGACGACGTGCTGCTGGCACCTGGTGACCGCTCGTTCCGCATTGCCGCCAGTATCTGGATGGTAGGTCTTGCCATTGCGCTGGCTTGGCCGCCTGTGCGCGAGGCGTTGCTGGCGCCCGTGTTGCGGGTGCCGGGCCTGTTGCTGGTGGGCGTGACGGTGGCCAATGTCGCGGGCCATGCGACCGTTGCGGCGCTCTATCGGCGCGATCGTGCATGACCGGCACGCCGATCGCCAATGACATCCGCCGGCTGCGCTTCGAGCGCGGCGAGATGACGCAACAGGCACTGGCCGATGCCTGTGGCGTGACACGCCAGACCATCATCGCGCTGGAGGCGGGGCGCTACGCACCGTCGCTGGAACTGGCGTTCCGCATTGCGCGGGCGTTCGGCGTGGGGATCGACGAGGTATTCAGATGGGGCGGCGAATGAACAGTGCGTGGACGTGGAGCGGGTGGGCGGCCCTGGGCGTGTTCGTGTTGGCGGTGGTCGGCTTCGGCACGGCGTTGTCCGGCTATTCGCAGGTCTGGCATCCGGTGGCGGTGCTGGGCGCGAAAGGCGTCCAGCACGCGGTGGCGTTCAACATGTTCGGATTCGTCCTGACGGGTCTGCTGGCGGCGTCGGCGGCGCTTCGCCTGCGTCGCCATGTACCGCACGACGCCGGCTGGCCGCTGCGCGTGGGCACGCAACTCATTCTGCTGTCGGCGCTGGGGTTCGCGGCGATGGGGCTGCTGCCGCTCGATCCATCGGATTTGGACAATCCGGCCAGCAGCCTGCACGCCACGGCRTGGATGCTCTGGTGGGTGGCCTTCGTGCCGGGCGCGCTGCTGATCGCGCTCGGTCTGCGTGGACGACAGTCCTGGCGCGGGCTGGCATGGGCCAGCGTCGTGGCGGCGCTGCTGGTGCTGTTCGTCGCGCTGCTGGCGGTGGAGCTGATGCCGGCGGGCCTGGCCCAGCGCATGGGCTACCTAGGCTGGCTGGGGTGGTTGTGCGTGGCGTCGCGACACCGCGGCGCGTAGGGAGCTGGCTCCGCTGCGCTCGGGTGGATGAGGGCGCGAGCTGGCCCAAGGAGCAACTGGGCTAGCGCGACCCCCCGGGCACGGTTACGGCTGGCGATACACCTTGCCGTCCTTCATCACGAAATCCACCTTCAACACGGCGTTGATGTCCTCCACCGGATTGCCGGGCACCGCCACGATATCCGCGCGCTTGCCGGCTTCGATCACGCCCTGGTCGTCCACGCCGAGCACCTCCGCCGCACGGATCGTCGCTGCCTGCAGGGCGTAAGCGGCCGGCATGCCGGCTTCGACCATGTAGACGAACTCGCGTGCGTTGTCGCCGTGCGGCCCCACGCCCATGTCCGTGCCGAAGGCGATCTTCACGCCGTTGCGGTAGGCCATGCCCGCCGTCTGCTGGATGAGTGCGCCGATGCGTTCGGCCTTCGGCCTTACCACGGCCGGGAAATAGCCATCGATCTTCGCCTTCTCGGCGACGAAGCGGCCGGCCGAGATCGTCGGGACGTACCAGGTGCCGTGCTGCTTCATCAGCCGCATCACCTCGTCGTCCATGTAGGTACCGTGCTCGATGCTGGTGACGCCACCCAGGATGGCGCGCTTCATGCCCTCCTTGCCGTGCGCGTGCGCCGCGACGCGGAAGCCGTAGTCGCGCGCGGTGTCGACGATCGCCTTGACTTCCTCGACGGTGAACTGCGGTGCGTCGCCGGACTTGGCGTAGCTCAGGACGCCGCCGGTGGCGGTGATCTTGATGACGTCGCTGCCGTCCTTGTAGCGCTGGCGCACGGCTTGGCGGGCGTCGTCGATGGAGTTGATGACGCCTTCGGTCGGTCCCGGCGGGCCAATCAGGTGCGCCAGATGGGTATTGAAGCCGTTGGTGGGATCGGCGTGGCCGCCGGTGGTGGCGATGGAGGTGCCAGCGGCGAAGATGCGCGGCCCCTTCACGRCACCCTGGTTCACGGCATCGCGCAGGTGCAGGGTCACGTCACCGCCGAGGTCGCGCACGCTGGTGAAGCCGGCCATCAAGGTCTTCTCGGCGTATCCCACCGAGCGGTAGGCGAAATCCACCGGGTCCAGGCGGAAACCTTCCGAGTAGCTCTGCGGGCTGGATTCGCCGTCCAGGTGCACGTGCAGGTCGGTCCAGCCCGGCGTGCAGGTATGGTCGGCCAGGACGATCGATTCGGCATCGGCGAGCTTGGCGCGGCCGGGGATGACCTCGGCGATCCGGCCGTCGCGGACCAGGATGGTGTGCTCACCCAGGACCTTCCCGCTGCGGGCATCGAAGACCCGGTCGCAGTGCAGGGCCAGCGTCGCCGGCGCAGCCGGTGCGGCAGCCCTCGCGGTCATGCAGGCGGTCAGGCCGCAAGCGGCCATGGCGAGGGCAAGGACGGTCTTGTTCATGTGGGATCCCCTGTTTCGACCCCGTCATGCTAACTGCTGGCATGGCGGGTCATGGTGCGCTGCGGTACCCTTGGCGGCTTTGCCGTAGCCGTCTCCGCACGCCGCCATGCCCACTGCCGCCGAACCCGTCTCCTACGATCCGAAATCCGTCGAGTCCCAGGCCCAGTCCTTCTGGGAGGCCCGGCGCGCCTTCGAGGTCGACGAGCGGTCGGACAAGCCGAAGTACTACTGCCTCTCGATGCTGCCGTATCCGTCGGGTGCGCTGCACATGGGCCATGTGCGCAACTACACGATCGGCGACGTGATCAGCCGCTACAAGCGAATGACCGGCCACAACGTGCTGCAGCCGATGGGCTGGGACGCCTTCGGCCTGCCGGCCGAGAACGCCGCGATCAAGAACAAGACCGCGCCGGCCAAGTGGACCTACGCCAACATCGACCACATGCGCAGCCAGCTGAAGTCGCTGGGCTACGCGATCGACTGGTCGCGCGAGTTCGCCACCTGCCGCCCGGACTATTACGTGCACGAGCAGCGCATGTTCACGCGCCTGCTGCGCAAGGGCCTGGCCTACCGCAAGAACTCGGTGGTGAACTGGGATCCGGTCGACCAGACCGTGCTGGCCAACGAGCAGGTCATCGATGGGCGCGGCTGGCGCAGCGGCGCGCTGGTGGAGAAGCGCGAGATTCCGCAATGGTTCCTGCGAATCACCGACTACGCGCAGGAACTGCTGGACGGGCTGGACGACCTGCCGGGCTGGCCGGATGCGGTCAAGACCATGCAGCGCAACTGGATCGGCCGTTCCGAAGGCCTGGAAATCCAGTTCAACGTCGAGGGCCACGAGCCGCTGACGGTGTTCACCACTCGACCCGACACGCTGATGGGCGTGACCTTCGTGTCGATCGCCGGTGAACATCCGCTGGCACTGAAGGCAGCGGCGTCGAATCCGGCACTGGCCGCGTTCCTGGAAGAGCTGAAGCATGGCGGCGTCTCGGAGGCGGAACTGGAGACGCAGGAAAAGCGCGGCATGGATACCGGCCTGCGCGCCATCCATCCGATCACCGGCGACCGGGTACCGGTGTGGGTCGCCAACTTCGTGCTGATGGGCTACGGCACCGGCGCGGTCATGGCCGTGCCCGGCCACGACCAGCGCGACTTCGAGTTCGCCACCAAGTACGCGTTGCCGATCCAGCAGGTCATCGCGCTGAAGGCACCGAGGAACGAGGAGGAGAAGGCCTACGACGCCACCACCTGGCGCGACTGGTACAGCGACAAGACGCGGGACGACCTGGAACTGGTCAACTCCGGCGAGTTCGACGGGCTGGACTACCGCGGCGCGTTCGAAGCTTTTGCCGAGCGCTTCGAGCGCAAGGGCCAGGGCCAGCGTCGCGTGAATTACCGCCTGYGCGACTGGGGCGTCAGCCGCCAGCGCTACTGGGGCTGCCCGATTCCCGTCATCTACTGCCAGAGCTGCGGCGCCGTGCCGGTGCCGGACGCCGACCTGCCGGTCGTGCTGCCCGAGAACGTCACCCTGGACGGCGTCAAGTCGCCGATCAAGGC
>NZ_JBGFFG010000248.1:0-5052 GCF_056175765.1 Pseudoxanthomonas sp. LjRoot204_2
ACACCACTGCGTGCCTTCGCCGACCGCGAGGGTGTCTGGCGCTATCCCGCGACGCCCGAGAAGGTATCGCCGCTCTACCTGCAGGCCCTGCTGAACTACGAAGACCGCTGGTTCTGGCGGCATCCCGGCGTTAACCCGTGGGCGCTGGTGCGCGCCGCCGGGCAGTTCGTCCGCCATGGGCGCGTCGTGTCCGGTGGATCGACGCTGACCATGCAGGTGGCGCGCATGCTTGACCGGCACTCGCGCACACCCTGGGGCAAGGCCAAGCAAATGCTGCGCGCCGTGCAGCTGGAAGCCCATCTCTCCAAGCGCGAGATCCTCACGCTCTATCTGGAGCGTGCGCCGTTCGGTGGCACCATCGAGGGCGTGGACGCGGCCAGCTGGGCTTACCTCGGCAAGCCGGCCGCGCGCCTGTCGCATGCCGAAGCCGCGCTGCTCGCCGTGCTCCCCCAGTCGCCGAGCCGCTTGCGCCCGGACCGCCATCCCGACGCCGCGCGCATCGCGCGCGACAAAGTGCTGCAGCGGATGGTCGATCTCGGCGTCTGGTCGAAGGCCGATGTCGACGATGCCCGCATCGAGCCCGTCGTCGCCCGCAGCCTGCAGGCCCCGTTGAGCGCTGCGTTGCTGGCCGAGCGCCTGCGTCGGCAGCAACCGCGCGCATCGCGCATCGTCTCCACGCTCGACGCCAGCCTGCAACGGACCCTGGAAGAACGCGTCCACAGCTACTTCTCCACCTTGCCGGCGCGCACGTCGGCCGCCTTGCTGGTGGTCGACAACGCGACGATGCAGGCCCGTGCGTACGTGGGATCGGTCGCCTTCGGCGATCGCGAACGGCTGGGACACGTGGATATGGTGCAGGCCTGGCGCTCTCCCGGTTCCACCCTCAAGCCGTTCCTGTACGGGCTGGCGCTGGACGATGGGCTGATCCATTCCGAGAGCCTGCTGGTCGATGCGCCGCAGTCCTTCGGCGGATATCGGCCCGGCAACTTCGACGCCGCCTTCAACGGCCCCGTCAGCGCGGCCGACGCGCTGCGCCTGTCGCTCAACGTGCCGGCGGTGGACCTGCTGGATCGCGTGGGTCCGGCGCGCTTCTCCGCGAGGCTGGCGAACAACGGTCTGGTGCTGCGCTATCCGCGCGGTGCGCAGCCCAACCTGTCGCTGATCCTCGGTGGTACGGGGGCGCGTCTGGAAGACCTGGTGGGCGCGTACGCCGGACTGAACCGGGGCGGGCTGTCCGGCCGCGTGCGTTACACGGACGAGGATCCCGTCTCCGATCGACGCCTGCTGTCGCCCGGGGCGGCATGGATCATCCGCGAAGTGCTGGAGGCGCATCCGCGCCCGGGGTACGGCAGCGGGATGCTCGATACCGGCAACAGGCCGCGCGTGGCGTGGAAGACAGGCACCAGCTACGGCTTCCGCGACGCATGGGCATTGGGAAGCACGCGCCGCTATACCGTCGGTGTGTGGGTGGGTCGACCCGACGGCACCCCGCTACCCGGCCAGTACGGCGCGGTGACGGCCCTGCCATTGATGTTCGAAGTGATCGACAGCCTGCCGCGTGCGCCGGGGGATGCCGGGCCGACGCCGCCGCCGGCCGGCGTGGTCGAACAGGCGATCTGCTGGCCCTTGGGAACGCTGGCGGACGCGGAGTCGACGCCCCTGTGCCACCGCAAGCGCGATGCATGGACACTGGGCGGCAACGTGCCGCCCACCTTTCCCGAGCGCGACGCGCGGCTTTGGAACGCCGGACGCGAACGGTTCGAGGTGGACGCGCACACTGGCTTGCGGCTGTCCGGCGAGTGCGCCCGCTCGCATGAGGCGAGGCCCTCGGAAATCGCGCGCTGGCCCGCGCTGGCATCGCCGTGGCTGCCGGCACGCGAGCGCGACGCCGCGCGCCTGCCGAGGCTGTCGCCCGACTGCCAGCCCGACGGCCGCGACGCGGGCGAGGAACTGCGCATCGACGGGCTCAACGACCTCGCCACCCTTGCGCGTGCGCCAGGCAGCCCGCATGGCGTGCGCCTGCAACTGCGCGCGCTCGGTACCGATACCCGTGTGCAGTGGCTGCTCGACGGCCGCTGGATGGCCGAAACGCACGGCGCGCAGGCATTCCAGCAGGACTTCGGCGAACCTGGCCAGCACCAGCTCACCGCGCTGGCCGACAGCGGTGCGTGGGCGAGGGTGCGGTTCAACGTGTTGCAGTGATCTCAGCGGTAATGCGCGATGAATTCACCGAGTGAGGCGGCATTCGGTACCAGCAGATTCATCACGGCGCCTGCAACGAGGAGGGACAGCATCGCCGCTGCGAAGGGCTTTCCGGTATGCCGCAGCGTGGTGGAGAGCCAGTGATCGTCGGTGCCCGGGTGTTTCAGGCGACGGTAGAGGCCAGCCGACAGCACGGCATCCAGTGCAAGCTCGGCCATCAACACCGGTGCAATCCAGATCACCCAGCCTATCGCAAGCAGGGCGCCTCCCAGCACCACCATCACCACGACGACAGGCAGCGCCTCGTCGGCATCAAGGCTGTTGTCGAGGGAGGGAAGTTCTACGGACGTCGGGACGGTATCAATGGAAGCCAGCGAGGGTGGCGAGGCCGGTGCGTCGAACGATGCGCTGGCGCCCCCGCCGCCGGAATGGCCACCTCCACCCTGCCACTCGTGCTTCCCGCCGGATGGCGACGGTGATGCGCCGTCGCCGGAGGGAAGGTTGCCGAGGTCCCATTCACGGTGACGACGCCACGACCAGATGAGCGCCAAAAATACGCCGTACGCGACCAGCACGCAGACCGGATAACGCAGCCACAGCGCATCCATGCCGACCGCGGAAAACACGACGGATGCAAGGAACCCGCTGGCAGCCGTCAGCAGCACCAGCAGGCTCATCTGCAGACGCGGCACGCTGACCTGTGCCGCGATCAATCCCCTCAAGGCAGCGTCCGAGGCGCCACGGCGACCCATGCGTCAGCCGATCTGTTCCAGCACATGCTCGGCGCCGGAGACCTTGTATTCGCCCGGTGCCTCGACGAACACGTTCTTCACCACCCCGTCCTCGGCGTACAGCGCGAAACGCTTGGCGCGGATGCCCATCCCGTAGGCGCTGGCATCCATCTCGAGGCCGAGGGCCTTGGCCAAGTCGGCGTTGCCGTCCGCCAGCATCTGCAGCCCGTCCGGCACGTGCTGGGTCTTGCCCCATGCCTGCATGACGAAGGGGTCGTTGACGGATACGCAGAACACCTCGATGCCGCGGCTGCGGAAGTCGTCGAAGTGCTGCACGTAACTCGGCAGGTGCTTCTCCGAACAGGTCGGCGTGAACGCGCCCGGCACGGCGAACAACACAGCCTTGCGGCCTTCGAACAGCGCGGCGGTATCGACCGTCTCGACGCCTTCGCGGATGCGCTTGAGGGTGACTTCGGGGATGCGCTGGCCTACCTGGATGCTCATGGGATTGCCTTGTCTGGACGGAAACTGAATCCAGTGTAGCGTGCCCGCGTGGTCGGATCGTCACGGGCTTGAAAGCAGCGGGCGCGCGCCTATTTCCCCGGCATCGGCGCCGCCGTGATGGCGCCCTTTTCGAGGAGACATCGACATGAGCATCGTGCAGTACAACCCCTGGGGCAACGCCCGCGGCCTGCAGGACGAAATCAAGCAGGTCTTCGACCGCTTCCTGGGCGAAGCTGACGCCGACCAGTCCAACGTCGTGACGAGCCAGTGGGCGCCGCGCGTGGACATCCGCGAGGATGCCGACCGGTTCGTGATCCTGGCCGACATTCCGGGCGTGGATCCGCAGGACATCGAGATCCACATGGACAAGGGCATCCTGACCCTGCGCGGCGAACGCGCGTCCGAGAAGAAGGACGAGGGAACCCGCTATTCGCGCATGGAGCGCGTGCACGGCACCTTCTACCGCCGGTTTTCGCTGCCGGACAGCGCCAACCCCGACGGCATTACCGCCACCGGCCGGCACGGGGTGCTGCAGATCGACATTCCGAAGAAGCCGGAGACCACGCCGCGCCGCATCCAGGTGCAGTGATCCGCCGGGTGCCTGCCGCACGCCGGCAGGGCCACGGGCGTAGCGATAGAATCGGCCCGTGGCGCCCGCGTCGCGGGCCGTTCTTTTTCCGATGCCGTGCGGTCGCGCGGCATCCGTCTGCGGAGATTCCATGCAGTTCAAGGACTATTACGCGGTACTCGGCGTGGAACCCAGCGCCGGCGACGCGGAGATCAAGACCGCGTACCGCCGCCTYGCCCGCAAGTACCATCCGGACGTCAGCAAGGAGCCTGGCGCCGAGGACCAGTTCAAGGCCGTCAACGAGGCCTACGAGGCGTTGCGCGACCCGCAGAAGCGCGCGGCCTACGACCAGTTGCGGGCGCGCGGCTACCGGCCCGGCGAAGAGTTCCGTCCGCCACCGGACTTCGGGCGTGGTGGGGCGGGATCGCAGGAGTTCGACTACGAGGAGATCTTCGGCGGTGCCGGCGGCGGAAGCGGGGGGTTCAGCGATTTCTTCGAAGGCCTGTTCGGCCGCCGTGCCCGCGCCGAACAGGGTGCGCCGCGTGGGCCGCAGCCGTCGCGCGATTCGCGCGCCAAGCTGGCCGTGCCGCTGCAGGCGGTCCATGACGGCGGCAGCGTGCGCGTGAACGTCAACAACAAGCAGTTGGACGTGAAGGTACCCAAGGGCGTCAAGCCGGGCCAGGTGATCCGGCTGGGCGGGCAGGGCAGCCAGGGCGGCAACCTGTTGCTGGAAGTCGAATACGCACCGCATCCGCAGTTCGACGTGGACGGCCGCAACATCATCCACGTGCTGGCGTTGACGCCTTGGCAGGCGGCACTGGGCGCGACCGTCAGCGTGCCGACGCTGGGGGGCGAGGTCGAACTGAAGATTCCGCAGGATTCGGACACGGGCCGCAAACTGCGCCTGCGCGGCCGCGGCCTGCCCGGCACGCCGCCCGGGGACCAGATCGTCGAGCTGGAAGTCACCGCGCCGCGTGCGGAGACGGACGAGCAGCGCAAGGCCTATAGCAAGCTGGCGAAAGCGTTCGGACACGCGTGACGCAGCGC
>NZ_JBGFFG010000249.1:0-5011 GCF_056175765.1 Pseudoxanthomonas sp. LjRoot204_2
CCGGCCTGCAGGGCACCCCCGAGGGGACGGGCATGCCGGCATCACGCAGATCGCGCTTCTCGTGCCTGGGGCTGGCGGGATGGCTCCTGCTGCTCCTGCTCTTCCCGCTGATGGCGGCCGCTGCCACCCCGGCGCGCATCGGACCGGACACCCGCTACCTCCCGCTCGCACCGCAGACCACCTACCTGCACGACACCGCCGGCGCCGCCACGCTGGACGACGTGCGCCGCCAGCTCGATGCCGGGCGCTTCGCCGCGCTTCCCGACGGCGATGCCTCCTTCGGCTTCCAGACCGGCGCGTTCTGGTTCCACGTGCGCGTGACCAACGAGAATCCGCGCGAGCAGCGCTGGCTGCTGGTACAGCAGTACGCGCTCAGCGACCGCGTCGATCTGTATGCGCGCTACCCGGACGGACGCACCGTGCATCACGCCGGTGGCGACACGTTCCCGTTCGAACAGCGCAGCATCCGCTATCGCCATCCGAACTTCTGGCTCGACCTGCCGACCGGCGAAGAGGTCGACCTGCTGGTCCGCGTGCAGAGCCAGAGCTCGATGCAGGTGCCCTTGTTCCTGTACACGCCTGCCGCGTTCGCCGAACTCTCGCGCGATGGCCAGCTCGGCATCGGCATCTACTACGGCATCCTGATCGCGCTGTTCTTCTACAACCTGGTGCTGTGGCTGGTGCTGCGCGACGGCAGCTACTTCTGGTACCTGTTCCACATCACCGCGTTCGGCCTGGTGCTGTTCACCCTCAACGGGCTGGGCTTCGAATACTTCTGGCCGCACTCCACGTGGCTGGCGGACAAGGCCGTGCCGCTCTCGGTCTGCCTCGCCCAGATCGGCATGCAGCAGTTCTCGCGTACCTTCCTCGACCTGCCCACGCGATGGCGGTGGGGCGACCGCATCAGCAAGGCGATCATCGCGTTCTTCGTGCTGCTGGGCATCGCCGCCACGCAACTGCCCTACCACGTGGCCACGCCGATCGCATCGGCCGCCGTGTTCCCCAGCATCGTGTGGATCGCGGTGATCACGCTGATGGTGGTGCGCACGGGCTACCGCCCCGCCAAAGTGTTCCTGCTGGCGTGGGCGATGTTCCTGCTGGGCACCGGCATCTTCGTGGCGCTGGCGTTCGGCCTGCTGCCGAAGACCTTCCTGACCGAATACGGCGTCCAGATCGGCTCGGCGCTGGAAATGCTGCTGCTGTCGGTGGCGCTGGGGTACCGCTACGCCGCCCTGCGCAACGAGAACGAACGCATCGTGCGCGACGCGAAGAATTCGCTGGAGGCGCAGGTCATCGCGCGTACCGGCGAACTGCGGCAGGCGATGTCGGAACTCGAGAGCGCGCACCACCGGCTGCGCGAATCCAGTCGCCTCGACGGCCTGACCGACCTCTACAACCGCACCCATTTCCGCGAAGCCTTCGAGCACCTGCTGTCGCAGTCGCGCAACTCGCAACGGCCGATCTCCCTGCTGATGATCGACCTSGACCACTTCAAGCGCATCAACGACACCTACGGCCACCTGGTCGGCGACGACTGCCTGCGCTGCACGTCGAACACGCTGGCCGAGACGCTGCGCCCGCATGGCGCGTTGCTGGCGCGTTTCGGCGGCGAAGAGTTCATCGCCGCCCTGCCCGGCATGGGCCTGGGCGAGGCCAGCGTGGTGGCCGAAGAACTGCGCCAGGCCCTGCGCGCGCAGCCGTGCCGCAGCGGCGAACTAGTCATCGCCGTATCGGCCAGCATCGGCGTGCACTGCGTGGACCTGGAGGCCCGGGACAGCCTGGAGTCGGCACTGCAGGTGGCCGACCAGGCGCTGTACGCCGCCAAGGCAGAAGGGCGGGATTGCGTGCGGACGTTGTAGGGCTCGGGACTTCAGATGTGGGAGCGACGTAAGTCGCGATTGCTTTAGAAGCTCGCGACTTACGTCGCTCCCACATCCACCCTCCCGTGTGCTCAGCGGTTGCGGACGGCCGCCAGGATCTCGCCCGACTCCACCAGCCGGACGGCGGTGGCGACTTCGCCATCGAGCGCGCGGTCGCGATCGAGGAACGGGATCTTCGCGCGGATCGCCGCGTGCGCAGCCGCCACGGCGTGGCCGGGATGGAACGCGTCACTGGAAGCCAGCGCCACGCGCAATGCTTCGACTTCGGCAAGAAACGCGTCATGCCCGCTCGCGCCATGCTGCGGACCACCCGACACCTTCACTGCCAATCCTGCCGCATCGGTGCGATCCGACAGTGCGCGTGCGGCGTTGATCATGTCGCGGCGCAGGTCCAGTGCCTGCGCCGCGGTGTACAACTCCAGCGCCAGCACCTTGCCCAGGTCCTGCACCATCGCCAGCACGTGGCGTGCTTCGTTGGCGCCCATCGAGACGTGGTCTTCCGCGTTCGCGCTGGTCGGCACCGAGAACACGCTGGCCGGGTGCGCACGGCTGGCCAGGTCGTTGACGATGGCCGCCGCCGAGTACTGGACGATCATATGGCCCGACTCGGTGCCATCCTCGTTGCCGATCAGGAACGCCGGCAGGCCGTCGTTGGTGGCCGGGTCCACCAGCTTGTTGAGGCGGCGCTCGGAGATCGACGCCAGCGTCGGGATGGCGGCCTTCACGTAGCTCATCGCCAGCGCCAGCGGCATGCCGTGGAAATGGCCGGCGGAGATCACCTGCTCTTCCACGTGATCGGCCTGCTTGTCGGGGAACACCAGCGGATTGTCGGTAACCGCGTTGAGCTCGATCTCCAGCACGCGCTTGGCCTGCTCGACCGCATCACGCACGGCGCCATGCACCTGCGGGATGCAGCGCAGCGAATAGCTGTCCTGCGGCTGGTGCTTCTTGCCACCGCGGAACGGCATGAAGCGGTCGTAGAACTTCTCGCGGCCGTGGCGCTGGTCGGCTGGCACCCAGTCCCAGCCGATGTCGAAACGCAGCGCCTGCGCCTCGGGCGTATCCCAGCTGCGCGGCAGCCACGGACGGAACTTCGGCACCAAGTGGTACGGGATGTCGGCCAGCGTCGAGCCGTCGAGCAGGTCGCGCAATCGCGCGGCCACATGTACCTGGCCCGGATGCGGACGCAGCGCATGCACTTCCTCGGCGAACGCACCGAGACGGCCGGCGAAGGCATCGATGGTCATCGCGGCCGCCAGATCGGCGGTGTCCAGCAATTGGTCGAGCCGGTAAGTCGCCAGCACGCCCATCGCCAGCATCTGCGCCGTGCCGTTGTTGAGCGCCAAGCCCTCCTTGTACGACAGGCTCACCGGCGACAGGCCGGCAAGCGCCAGCGCATCGGCACCGGCCATCCGCTCGCCCTGGTAGAACGCTTCGCCGCCCCCCAGCAGCACGATGGCAAGGTGCGACAGCGGCGCCAGGTCGCCCGACGCCCCCACGGAGCCCAGCGAAGGCACCACCGGGACGATGCCCGCGTTGAGCATCGCCGCCAGCGCCTGCAGCGTTTCCACGCGAATGCCGGAGTGGCCCTTCAGCAGGGTGTTGATGCGGATGCCGAGCATGGCGCGCACGATCTCCGGCGCCATCGGCTCGCCCACGCACACGGCATGGGTGACGATCAGGTTGTACTGCAGCTCTTCGTGCAGCGAGCGGCCGGACTTCACCGCGCCCGGCAGCTCGTCGCGCAGCGGATGCGCGCCGAGCAGCTTGTCGGCATTGCTGCCGAAGCCGGTGGAAAYGCCGTAGATCGGCTCTTCGCGGCGGACCTGTTCGGCCAGGAAGTCGGCGGCGCGCGCCACGTCCTTCAGCGCCCCCTTGTCCAGCTCGACGCTGGCACCGAAGGCGATCTCGACCAACCGGTCGCGCGTGAGCGATGCACCATCCAGCAGGATCGGCTTCATGTCAGCGTCCCGCCAGTGCGCGGGCCTGTTCCAGCTCGACCTTCAGGCTGCTGGCCAGTTCCTCGCGCTTCACGTCGAACTGCTGCTCGCGCAGCAGGTCCTTGACCGTCACCACGCCGCGCGCGAGTTCGTCCTCACCGGCCAGCACCACGAAGCGGATGCCGGCCCGCGAAGCGTACTGGAACTGCTTGGCCAGCTTGCGGCTCTCCATCTGCACTTCGGTGTTGATGCCCGCCGCACGCAGGCGGCGCGCGATGTCGAGCGATCCGGCCAGCTGGCCATCGTCCATCAGCGCGACCATCGCCTGCACGCTGCTCTCGTCGCTGCCCGCGATCAGGCCGGCTTCGCGCAGCTGCCAGAAAAGGCGGGTCAGCCCGATCGAGATGCCCACGCCCGGCAGCTTCGACTTGGTGTAATGGCTGGCGAGATCTTCGTAGCGGCCGCCGGAGCAGATCGAGCCGATCTGCGGGTAGCCGTCCAACTGCGTCTCGTAAACGGTGCCGGTGTAGTAATCCAGGCCRCGCGCGATSGAGAARTTCAGGCARTASGMSYTTTCCGGYACGCCCAGTGCCTTGACSAGSTCCAGCACYTCGCGCARYTCGGCRATGCCCTGRTYGAAGRTSTCGCTGCCYTGCCCSAGKGCRTCGAGCYTGGCCAGCGCATCGGCGTGGCCGKTGCTGCGCAYGGCGACGAARTCSAGGATGCGRTYGACGSCCTCRGCCGACATGCCRWAGCCWTCGCCRGTCAGCGTYTCGCGCACGTAGTCGRCGCCRCGCTTGTCSAGCTTGTCGACYTCGCGCAGSACCAGYGCCTGCTGYTCKCCGTCSGTGACGCCCTGRGCYTCGAAGAAACCRCGCATCAGCTTGCGGTTGTTCAACTGGATGGTGAAGTCGCCGATTCCGAGTTCGCTGAAGACGGCGTGGATCACCGCCAGGATCTCGGCATCGAAGCGCACGCTCAGCGCGTCCTTGCCGATCACGTCGATGTCGCACTGGTAGAACTCGCGGAAGCGGCCGCGCTGCTGGCGTTCGCCGCGGTAGACGCGCTGGATCTGGTAGCGGCGGAACGGGAAGGTCAGTTCATGCTCGTGCTCGGCCACGTAGCGGGCCAGGGGCACGGTCAGGTCGAAACGCAGGGCCAGCTCGGGCAGGCCTTCGCCCTCCTTCGCCA
>NZ_JBGFFG010000250.1:0-5000 GCF_056175765.1 Pseudoxanthomonas sp. LjRoot204_2
GAAGGGCAGCGTCGCCGAGCCTGGCTTGAGATCGATGGCACCGGCCAGCGGCGTGATGAGGATGCCGCCGGTCTCGGTCTGCCACCACGTGTCGACGATGGGGCAGCGCGCGTCGCCGACCACGTCGTAGTACCAGCGCCAGGCTTCCGGATTGATCGGCTCGCCGACGCTGCCGAGCAGGCGCAGCGAGGCACGCGAGGTCTTCTTCACCGGTGCTTCGCCTTCGCGCATCAGCGCGCGGATCGCGGTGGGCGCGGTATAGAAGATGGTGACCTTGTGCTTGTCGATCACTTCCCAGAAGCGCGACACGCTGGGGTAGTTGGGGACGCCCTCGAACATCACCGCGGTGGCGCCGTTGGCCAGCGGGCCATAGACGATGTAGCTGTGGCCGGTGACCCAGCCCACGTCGGCGGTGCACCAGTAGATGTCGTCTTCGCGCAGGTCGAACACGGCCTCGTGCGTGTAGGCCGCGTACAGCAGGTAACCGCCGGTGGTGTGCAGCACGCCCTTCGGCTTGCCGGTGGAGCCGGAGGTGTAGAGGATGAAGAGCGGATCCTCGGCGTTCATGCGCTCGGGCTCGCACTCGGCCGGCTGCGCATCGACGACGGCGTCGAACCAGCGGTCGCGCGGCATCTGCATGTCCACCGCGCCGCCGGTGTGGCGAACCACCAGCACGGTCTCTACGGAGTTCGTGCCCGGCAGCTTCAATGCGGCATCCACGTTCGCCTTCAGCGGCACCTTCTTGCCACCGCGCAGGCCTTCGTCGGCGGTGATGATCAGCTTGCTGGCGCAGTCGGACACGCGGTCGGCGATCGAGTTCGGCGCGAAGCCGCCGAACACCACSSAGTGGATGGCGCCGATGCGYGCGCARGCCAGCATSGCGAMGGCSGCMTCGGGRATCATCGGCAKGTAGATGGTGACCCGGTCACCCTTCTGCACGCCCAGTGCGCGCAGCGCGTTGGCCAGCTTGCAGGTGCGCTCGTACAACTCGCGATAGGTCACGCCATACGACGGCGAATCCGGGCCATCGGGTTCGAACAACAACGCGACCTTGTCGCCGCGTCCGGCCAGCTGGCGGTCCAGGCAGTTGACGCTCGCGTTGAGCTCGCCGTCGGCGAACCAGCGGATGTGGAAGTCATCCAGCGCGTAGTTGACGTCCTTGATCTGGGTCGGCTTCTTGAACCAGTCGAGGCGTTCGGCAGCCTTGCCCCAGAACGCATCGGGGTCGTCGATCGAGGCCTGGTAGTCGCGCTGGTACTGCTCGCGCGTGATGCGGGCCTTGGCGGCGAATTCCGGCTTGACCGGATACAGGTCAGTCATGAGGTCCTCCCGGGACGTTCAAGTAATGCGTCGATTCTGAAGCAAGCAGGGCGGACGGCGCGCCTCCAGGGTAACGGCGCCGGCGCATCCGGGGGTTCGAGTTTGACGCATACCGGCGTGCGGCATTGCAGCATCGCGATTAGACGATGGTCGTAAAGCGCGCGCGGCGCGCGCCGCGACGGAACGTCGCACCCCTGTTTTTGTAGGGCTTTGTGTTTGCTGCACTGCCGTTACGACTAATGGCGAATAGGCGGTGCCGGCACGCAGGGGCAAGTCTCCCTCCAGCCGCGCAACGCGGCCATCAACCTTTCGGGAGGGGTTATGACCCAACGTTCCGCAATCGCGCGACGGCCGCTGGCTGCCGCGCTGTTCGTCGCCTTGATCGCGCCGGGGATGGCGTTCGCACAGACCGCCAAGGAAAAAGCGCTGGAGGCGCGCGTCGCCGATCTTGAGCGGCAGGTGCAACTGCTGCTGTCCGCGCAGCAGCAACAGCAGACCCAGATCGCCACCACGCAGGAGCAGGTGACGCAGGTGCAGGCCAAGCAGGCCGCCGCACCCGCCGCCCTGCCCGCCGGCAAGCAGCCGATCCAGGGCACCACCATCCTGACCGCCGCCAATCCGGGAAGTACGTTCTCCTATGGCGGCTTCATCAAGATGGATGCGATGGCCACCGATACCAGCGACGGCCGCATCGCGGACGGCTCGTCGGGGCGCCTGTTCTACGTGCCCAGCACGATTCCGGTGGCAGGTGCGGGCGCCGATGGTGGCGATGCGTATACCGATTTCCACGCGCAGTTCTCGCGTTTCTGGCTGAGCGCCGACCACGTGACCGACAGCGGCGACAAGTTCAAGGGCTTCGTCGAGATGGACTTCTTCGGCGGCGGCAGCAATGCGCTGGCCGGCAACGAGACCGCGACGAACACCTACGCCGTCAGCCTTCGCCACGCGTACGTCAGCTGGAACAACTGGCTGGCCGGCCAGACCTGGTCCAACTTCATGGACGTGGCCGCGCTGCCGGACGCCGTCGACTTCGTCGGTCCCACCGATGGCACGGTGTTCGTGCGCCAGGCGCAGGTCCGCTACACCAAGGGCCCGTGGTCGTTCTCGGCCGAGAACCCGCAGACCACCGTCACGCCGTACCGCACCGGTGCCCGCTTCAACAGCGGGGACAACGCCATGCCCGACGTCACCGCGCGTTGGCTGACCAAGGGCGACTGGGGTCACTTCACCGTCGCCGGCATGGTKCGCCAGTTCAAGGTGCTGGACGAAACCGACACCGGCGCGTCCGTCAGCGTGTCGGGCAAGTTCAACCTGGGCAAGAGCGACGACATCCGCTATGCGGTGAATGCCGGCCAGGGCATCGGCCGTTACCTCGCCTTCGGCGTCGGCAGCGACGTGGTGACCGAAGCCAATGGCGACATCAGCGCACTGGATGGCTACGGCGGCTTCGTCGCCTGGCGCCACGTGTTCAGCCCGAAGATCCGCACCAACCTGATGTATGCGGCCTCGCATTTCGACAACGACGCCGCGCTGACCGGCTTCGGCGTCACCGAGCGCACGCAGTCCATGCACGCCAACCTGATCTATTCGCCGTTCCCGAAACTGGATATCGGCGCGGAGCTCATCTACGGGCAGCGTTCGCTCGAGGATGACCGCGAGGGCGACCTGAAGCGTCTGCACACCACCGTCAAGTACACATTCTGAGGGGAATCCACATGAGTTCCACGTCCGTGCAGCATTCGTCGAAGGGCGAGCTGACGAAGGGCCACAAGAAGGTCATCTTCGCCTCGAGCCTCGGCACCGTGTTCGAGTGGTACGACTTCTATCTCTACGGGTCGCTGGCGGCGATCATCGCCAAGCAGTTCTTCAGCGGCGTCAATCCCACCACCGGCATGATCTTCGCGCTGCTGGCATTCGCGGCGGGCTTCTTCGTCCGTCCGTTCGGCGCGGCGTTCTTCGGCAGCCTGGGCGACCGCATCGGCCGCAAGTACACGTTCCTGGTCACCATCCTGATCATGGGCATCTCGACCTTCCTGGTCGGCGTGCTGCCCAACTACGCATCGATCGGCATGGCGGCGCCCGTCATCCTGATCGTGCTGCGCCTGGCACAGGGCCTGGCGATGGGCGGCGAGTACGGCGGCGCGGCGACCTACGTGGCCGAGCATGCGCCTGACGGCAAGCGCGGCCTGTACACGGCCTTCATCCAGACCACCGCGACGCTGGGCCTGTTCCTGTCGCTGCTGGTGATCCTGGCCTGCCGCCTGTCGCTGGGCACCGAGGCGTTCGAAGCCTGGGGTTGGCGCATTCCGTTCCTGGCGTCGATCATCCTGCTCGGCATTTCGGTGTGGATCCGCCTGCAGTTGAGCGAATCCCCGCTGTTCCAGCAGATGAAGGCCGAAGGCAAGGGCTCGAAGACGCCGTTCCGCGATTCGCTGAAGGGCGGCAACCTGAAGCTGATGCTGCTGGTGCTGTTCGGCGCCACCGCCGGCCAGGCCGTCGTCTGGTACGCCGGCCAGTTCTACGCGCTGTTCTACCTGCAGAGCATCCTGAAGGTGGATTCCACCGTCGCCTACCTGCTGATCGCCGCCGCGCTGTTCCTCGCCACGCCGTTCTTCCTGTTCTTC
This sequence comes from Pseudoxanthomonas sp. LjRoot204_2, assembly GCF_056175765.1. Lineage (NCBI taxonomy): Bacteria > Pseudomonadati > Pseudomonadota > Gammaproteobacteria > Lysobacterales > Lysobacteraceae > Pseudoxanthomonas > Pseudoxanthomonas sp. LjRoot204_2. The sequence continues at coordinate 3,945 of NZ_JBGFFG010000250.1, forward strand.
GGCTGGCTGTCGGATCGCATCGGTCGCAAGAAGATCATCATGGCGGGCTGCCTGCTGGCCGCGGTCACCTACTTCCCGATCTTCAAGGGCATCACCCACTTCGCCAATCCGGGCGTGGAAGAAGCCAGCCGCAACTCGCCGGCCGTGGTGGTCGCGGACAAGGACACCTGCTCGTTCCAGTTCGACCCGATCCCGGGCACGCGCAAGTTCACCAGTTCGTGCGACCAGGCCACCGCCGCCCTCGCCCGTGCCGGCGTGCCGTACAGCGTGGAATCCGCCCCGGCGGGTACGCTGGCGCAGGTGCGCGTGGGCGATGCCTCGGTGGCGTCGTTCGAAGCCGCCGGCCTGTCCGGCGACGACGTGAAGGCCAAGACCGCCGCGTTCGGTGGTGAACTGAAGACGGCGCTGGGTGCGGCCGGTTACACGGAGAAGGCGCCGACGGATCGCATCAATGTGCCGATGACGATCTTCCTGCTCTGGATCCTGGTGATCTACGTGACCATGGTGTACGGCCCGATCGCCGCCTACCTGGTCGAGTTGTTCCCGACGCAGATCCGCTACACCTCGATGTCGCTCCCGTACCACATCGGCAATGGCTGGTTCGGTGGCTTCCTGCCGGCGATCTCCTTCGCGCTGGTGGCGGCCACGGGCAACCTGTACTACGGCCTGTGGTACCCGATCGGCATCGCCGTGATGACGCTGATCATCGGCACGCTGTTCCTGCGTGAGACGAAGGACGTCGACATCACGAAGTAAACGCTCCTCCCCGGGCCGGTCCCTCCCAGGACCGGCCACCCGACGCCGGCCCCCGTGGCCGGCGTCTTCTTTTGTACGACGCGCGGCGGGATAAGCTGGGATCTTCATCCCGCCGGAGTTGCGCCATGCCCCTGGTCACCGTGACCGTCCGCAAGCCGAAGGACGCGGCCTTCAAATCGTCCGTGCTCGATGCGGTGCATGCCACACTGGTCGCCTCCGGCGTGCCGGCGGCCGACCGTTTCCAGCGCGTGCTGGAACTGTCCGACGAAGACTTCCGCTACGACCCGGCCTACCCGGATG
>NZ_JBGFFG010000251.1:0-4993 GCF_056175765.1 Pseudoxanthomonas sp. LjRoot204_2
GGGTTGTTCTGGTCCATGAACTGCGACAACTGCGAGGAGCCGAAGAACTCCTTGATCGCCGCGGCCACCGGCTTGGCGTTGATCAGTTCCTGCGGGGTCAGGCCCTCGGACTCGGCCATCGACAGGCGCTCCTTGACGGCGCGCTCGACGCGGACCAGGCCAACGCGGAAGACGTTCTCGGCCATTTCGCCGACCGAACGCACGCGACGGTTGCCCAGGTGGTCGATGTCGTCCACGGTGCCGCGGCCGTTGCGGATCTCGGTCAGGACCTTGATGACGTCCAGGATGTCCGAGGTCTCGCCCAGGCTGGCGACCAGGCGCTTGGCTTCTTCGTCATTGCGCGCGCCGAAATACTTCTTGTCGTACAGCACGGCTTCGCCGGTGGTTTCCTTGCGGCCCACGCGACGGTTGAACTTCATGCGGCCGACGTTCGACAGGTCGTAGCGCTCGAAGGTGAAGAACAGGTTGTGGAACAGGTTCTGCGCGGCATCCTTGGTCGGCGGCTCGCCGGGACGCATCATGCGGTAGATCTCGACCAGCGCTTCGAGCTGCGTCTTGGTGGGATCGATGCGCAGCGTGTTGGACAGGTACGGACCACGATCCAGGTCGTTGACCCACAGCGTGCCCACCGCGTCCACGCCGGCCTTGCGGAACTTGGCCAGCTGGTCGTCGGTGATCTCGTCGTTGGCGGCGGCCAGCAGCTCGGCGGTGTTGGCGTCGATCACGTCGTGCGACAGGATGCGGCCCACCAGGTACTCGTCCGGCACGGCCAGGGCGGCGATGCCCGACTGCTCCAGCTGCTTCACGTGGCGCGCGGTGATGCGCTTGCCGGCTTCCACGATGACCTTGTCACCGTCGGCCAGGTCGAAGTTCAGCGTCTCGCCGCGCAGGCGCTCGGCGACCAGCTCCAGCTGCACGCCTTCCGGCAGGATGTGGAAGGTGTTGACGTCGAAGAACTCGTTGAGCATCTCCTCGTTGGAGTAGCCCAGTGCGCGCAGCAGAATCGAGACCGGAAGCTTGCGGCGACGGTCGATGCGCGTGAACAGCGCGTCCTTCGGGTCGAACTCGAAGTCCAGCCAGGAGCCGCGGTAAGGAATGATGCGGGCGCTGTACAGCAGCTTGCCCGAGCTGTGCGTCTTGCCACGGTCGTGGTCGAAGAACACGCCCGGCGAGCGGTGCAGCTGCGAGACGATGACGCGCTCGGTGCCGTTGACGATGAAGGTACCGTTGTCGGTCATGAGCGGAATTTCGCCCAGATAGACCTCCTGCTCCTTCACGTACTTGATGGCCTTGGTCGACGACTCGCGGTCGTAGATCACCAGGCGCACGGTCACGCGCAGCGGGGCGCCGTAGCTCAGGCCACGGTTGCGGCACTCGCGCTCGTCGAACACAGGTTCGCCGAGCTTGTAGCCGACGTATTCCAGCGCGGCGTTGCCGCTGTAGCTGGCGATCGGGAAGACCGACTTCAGCGCAGCATGCAGGCCGCGGTCCTCGCGCTTCGCGGGATCGGTGTGTTCCTGCAGGAACTCGCGGTAGGAATCGACCTGGATGGCCAGCAGGAACGGGACCTCGAGGATCGACCGCTGCTTGCCGAAATCCTTGCGGATGCGCTTTTTCTCGGTGAACGAATATGTCGTCATGTGACTGTGCCTCTGGCAGCGTGGGGCGCGCGTCCGCGACCACACGGGGGACATTCTTTCGAACGGGGGAATTTCCAGTTGGAAGTCGCTGGTATTGCCGGCACCAGCACGCCTTCTGCCGCTACTTCCAACTACAAACTCGCTTCTACATCGCTACGTCTTGAAACGACCGAAGGCCAGGGGCTTTCGCCCCCGGCCTCGGGTTGTCGCCTGGGTGAAAGGGCGACGGATACGACTTACTTGACTTCGACGCTCGCACCAGCGGCTTCGAGTTCCTTCTTGAACTTGTCGGCGTCGTCCTTCGAGATGCCTTCCTTCAGGACGCCACCGGCTTCGGTGAGGTCCTTGGCTTCCTTCAGGCCCAGGCCGGTGATGGCGCGCACGGCCTTGATGACGTCGACCTTCTTGGCACCGGCGTCCTTCAGGACGATGGTGAACTCGGTCTGCTCTTCGACCGGGGCGGCAGCGGCGGCCGGGCCCGCAGCAGCGGCGACCGGGGCGGCGGCGGAGACGCCGAACTTCTCTTCGATGGCCTTGACCAGCTCCATCACTTCCATCAGGGTCTTGCCGGCAATGGCGTCGACGATCTGTTCGTTGGAAAGGGACATTGTGTTTACCTTTGGAAATTATCTGGGATTAGGGTTCGTAGAACCGTAAGACGTCGAACTCAGGCTTCGGCCGGGGCTTCAGCGGCGGCTTCCGCCGGCGCTTCACCACCACCCTGCTGGTCGGCCACGGCCTTGACGGCGCGGGCGAACATGGACGCAGGTTCGGCCAGCACGCGGGCCAACATGGCCAGCGCCTGGTCGCGGGTCGGCAGCGACGCCAGGACTTCCACATGGCTGGCCGGATACAGCTGGCCACCCACGGAGACGACCTTCGGCTGAAGCTTGTCGTTGCCCTTGGCGAACTCCTTGATCAGGCGACCGGCAGCGCCGGGCTCCTCGGTCGAAAACGCATACAGCAGCGGACCGACGAGCTTGTCCTGGACAACCTCGAACTCGGTACCGGCGATGGCGCGCACGGCCAGCGTGTTCTTGACTACCTTCAAGTACACACCGGTCTCGCGGGCCTTCTTGCGCATCGCGGTCATCTGGGTGACCGTGGTGCCTGCGTATTCGGCAGCGACCAGGGAGTGCGCCTTGGCGGCGACGTCTGCCAGTTCGGCGACTACTTCTTGCTTCTGGGACAGATTGAGAGCCATACACTCCTCACTTATTGACTCCGCTCGCGGCTCCTGCCGTTCGCGGTCCTGGACGGCGTCCATCCTGGATGCCGGGGACTTGCGGTCCCGTCGGTGGCCTGTCTGACGGGCCGGCCTTGCGGCCGGCACCAGAAAACTTCCAGAAGGCGGCACCATCTGCGCAGGCGCACTCCCTTGCGGGTGTGGATTAAGCGATCCCGCTAGTCACGACGGCGATTCCCTGCCAACACGAGCCTCCCTGCCCGTCGTCGTCACGCGCTGACCGCACCTGCGGTCTTTGACGGCTGTCGCTTGCACCGGAAACCGGCCTGGGCGACTGCCCTCAAAATGCTGTGGCGCCCTGCCCCGCGTCGCGGGACAKGGGTGATGCGATTACTTCAGGGACAGCGAAGACTGGTCCACCGTCACGCCGGGGCCCATGGTCGAGCTGACCGAGATCTTCTGCAGGTACTGGCCCTTGGAGGTGGCCGGCTTGGCCTTGACCAGGTCGATCAGCAGCGCCTGCAGGTTCGACTTCAGCGCTTCATCCTCGAAGCTCGCCTTGCCGATGGTGCAGTGGATGATGCCGGCCTTGTCGGTGCGGTAGCGCACCTGGCCCGACTTGGYGTTCTTGACCGCCTCGGCCGGGTTCGGCGACACGGTGCCGACCTTGGGGTTCGGCATCAGGCCGCGCGGGCCCAGGACCGTACCCAGCTTGCCGACCACGCGCATCGCGTCCGGCGTGGCGATGACCACGTCGTAGTTGATGTCGCCGGCCAGCATCTTCTCGGCCAGGTCGTCCATACCGACGGCCTCGGCGCCAGCGGCGGCAGCTTCGTCAGCCTTGGCGCCGGCCGGGGCGAACACCGCCACGCGGACCGACTTGCCGGTGCCGGCGGGCAGCACGGTGGAGCCACGGACCTGCTGGTCCGACTTCTTGGCATCCACGCCCAGGCGCACGGCGACGTCGACGGACTCGACGAACTTGGACTTGACCGCGGTCTTGACGATCTTCAGGGCCTCGTCAATGGCGTATGCCTTGCCGGGGGTCACGGCGGCCAGGATGGCCTTCTGTCGCTTGTTCTGTGCCATCTCTTAACCCTCTACCGTCAGGCCCATGGAGCGGGCGGAACCCGCGATCGTGCGCACCGCTGCGTCCAGGTCGGCCGCGGTCAGGTCGGGTTCCTTCGCCTTGGCGATGTCCTCGAGCTGCTTGCGGGTGACCTTGCCCACCTTCTCGGTGTTGGGGCGCTTGGAGCCGGACGTGATGCCGACGGCCTTCTTCAGCAGGATCGACGCCGGGGGCGTCTTGGTGATGAAGGTGAAGGTGCGGTCGGAATAGGCCGTGATGACCACCGGAATCGGGAGACCCGGCTCCAGCTTCTGCGTGGCGGCGTTGAACGCCTTGCAGAATTCCATGATGTTCAGGCCGCGCTGACCCAGCGCAGGACCGACCGGCGGCGAGGGGTTGGCCTGACCGGCCTTCACCTGCAGCTTGATGTAACCGACAACTTTCTTTGCCATGTGAGTACTCTCCGGGTGCTAGCGCCTCTGAAGGCTCCCCATCGGACCGGGAAAATCACGCGTCCCGGCATCGCGTATCTCGAACGCGCCAATGGCCACCCGAAGGCGGCCATGGCTCCTGCCCGGCCAGCCGTTCAGGGAGCCGCGCAGTATAACAGGGTTTTGGCGGACCCGCTCGAGCGGGCCCGGCCGCCGGATCAGGCCTTCTCGACCTGTCCGAATTCCAGCTCCACCGGGGTGGAACGGCCGAAGATCAACACCGCCACGCGCAGGCGGCTCTTCTCGTAATTGACTTCCTCGACCACGCCGTTGAAGTCGTTGAACGGACCGTCGGTGACACGGACCATCTCGCCCGGCTCGAACAGCACCTTGGGCTTGGGCTTCTCGACACCTTCCTGCACGCGATCCAGGATGGCGGCCGCCTCTTCGTCGCGGATGGGCAGCGGACGATCGGCGGTGCCACCGATGAAGCCGAGCACCTTGGAGGTGTCCTTCACCAGGTGCCAGCTTTCATTGTCCATGCGCGGGATGCCGCCGTCGTCATGGGTCTCGATCTGGACCAGCACATAACCGGGGAAGAACTTGCGCTCGGAACGGCGCTTCTGGCCGGAGCGCATCTCCACGACCTCTTCGGTCGGGACGAGGA
>NZ_JBGFFG010000252.1:0-4981 GCF_056175765.1 Pseudoxanthomonas sp. LjRoot204_2
CGACGGCAGCGTCGCCTCGGTGATCGAGGAGAAGCGCCTGGACCCGTACATCATGCTCAGCGGCAAGGGCGAGGCCTTCTCGTGGGAAGCGGGCTTGCGCTACGAGACCACGGAGTCGAAGGTGGAATACCTCGAAGACGAGGAAAGCGAAGGCCGCGTCAGCAAGGACTACAACGAACTGCTGCCGTCGGTGAACCTGCGCTGGAACCTGGGCGATGCGGACCGCATCAGCCTGTCGCTGGCCAAGACCATCAAGCGTCCGAACTTCAACGAACTGCTGCCGGCCCTGCTGGACGGCGAGTTCGGCGACAACGATTACATCGGCAACCCGGAACTGGACCCGGAGACCGCCAACGGCCTGGACCTCGGGTTCGAACACCGCCTCGGCCGCAAGGGCGTGGTCGGTCTGAATTTCTTCTATCGCGACGTTGAGGACCTCATCGAGATCGTCAACACCGGCGAGCCCAGCGAAGAGATGCAGGACACCTGGGAAGAGATGATCGAGGATGGCGACGCCGTCGACCTGGCCGATGCGATGGCGCAGGAACCGGCTTCGAGCTGGCTGTACACCTCCTCCAACGTCGGCGACGGCAAGGTTTACGGCTTCGAATTCGATGTGTCCACGCCGCTGTCCGCCATCGGTCTGGAGAACACCGGCGTCTTCGCCAACTACTCGTGGGTGAAGTCCAAGGTGGACGACTTCCTCGGCGAGCGCCGCTTCAACGACCAGGCCAAGTCTGTCTACAACATCGGCTTCATCCAGGACCTGCCGACGCTGGGCGCCAGCTTCGGCGCAACCTACCGCAAGCAGGGTGACGCGTACACGCGCCTGCTGGGTGAAGAAGTGCTGATCCGCTACGGCGGCGAGCTGGATGTGTTCGTGGAGAAGCGCTTCGGCAAGAGCGTGTCGGTGCGCCTGAGCGCCAACAACCTGCTGGATGCGAGCAAGGACGAGTTCTTCGACAAGTTCGACACGCTGCAGGACCAGATCGACCGCGACTACGACGAGTACGAGCTGGAAACCGAAGAGGCCGGCCCGAGCTACCAGCTGGTCATGCGCTGGGCGTTCTGATCCGCGACGTCTCCACGCTCCAGGCAGAAAGCCGGCTCACGCCGGCTTTTTGCTTTGTAGGGTTGCGGAGTTTGATGCAGACTTCCCTCATCACCTGCCGCCCTGCCCTCGCCATGAAGACCGTCGAAGTCCGCCACCCGCTCGTCCAGCACAAGATCGGCCTGTTGCGGAACGCCGGCCTCAACACCAAGGATTTCCGCGAACTGGTGACCGAGCTGGGCACCCTGCTGGCCTACGAGGCCACCGCAGACCTGGAACTGACGACCGAAACGATGGCGGGCTGGGCCGGGCCGGTGACGGTGAAGAAGATCGCCGGCGCCAAGATCACCCTGGTGCCGATCCTGCGCGCCGGCCTGGGCATGCTGCCGGGCGTACTCGCGCTGATCCCCACCGCGCGCGTCAGCGTGGTCGGCCTGCAGCGTGACGAGGAAACGCTGCAGCCGGTGCCCTACTTCGAGAAGCTGACCGGACGGCTGGAGGAGCGCGATGCGCTGATCCTCGACCCGATGCTGGCCASCGGCGGCACGCTGATCGCCACGATCGACATGCTCAAGCGCGCCGGGGCGAAGCGGATCAAGGGCATCTTCCTGGTCGCCGCACCCGAAGGCCTGAAGGCGCTGGAAGCGGCGCACCCCGATGTCGAGGTCTACACCGCGGCCATCGACGAACGCCTCAACGACAAGGGCTACATCCTGCCGGGCCTCGGCGACGCCGGCGACCGCATCTTCGGCACGCGGATCGGCTGAAATCCCGCTGTTGCGGGAGCGATGTCAGTCGCGACGGCAAGCCGCCGCGTCGCGACTGACATCGCTCCCACCGCCTTAACCGGTTATGCGGCCAGCGGGCGCGCGTGCAGTTCGGCGACTTCGTGGGCGACGCCGAACTTGCCCTTCTCGTCGCGGGTCACCTGCGCCAGTGCGCAGCCCGGGTCGTGGGTGAAGAACAAATGGACGTTGCGCGCCAGCTTGTCTTCAGGAAGGCGCGCTTCTCGTCGATCAACAATTCGGCATTGCGGTCGTAGCCCATGGTGATGGGCACGTGCACCCACGACCGGCCCGGGATCAGGTCGGCGCAGAACACGACGCCACCCTGCGGCTGGCCGTCCACGCCCGCTGCACCGACCACCTCCGCCAGCATCAGCCCCGGCGTATGGCCATCGCTGAAGCTGAAACGGACCGCGCGGCCCAGCGCAACGGAGTGCTCGCCGGATACAAGTTCCAAGCGCCCACTGGCTTCCAGCAATGGCTGCAACTCCGGGATGAAGCTCGCGCGATCGCGCGGATGCGGCTTCAGCGCGCGCTGCCAGTGATCGGCGCCGACGATGAAGGTCGCGTTGGGGAACAGCAGTTCCGGCGCATGCCCTTCCTGCCACGGCGCCAACAGGCCGCCCGCGTGGTCGAAATGGAGATGGCTGAGCACCACGACATCGATGTCTTCATGCGAAAAGCCGGCGTCGCGCAGCGAATCGAGCAGCACGTGGCGCTCTTCCTGCACACCGAAGCGCGCGCGCATCTTCGGTTCGAAGAAGGCGCCGATGCCGGTCTCGAACAACACGGTCTTGCCGTTGAGCGGCTGCACCAGCAGCGCGCGGCAGGCCAGCTCGATGCGGTTCTCCGCATCGGGCGGCGACCACTTTTCCCACATGGCGCGCGGCGCGTTGCCGAACATCGCGCCACCATCGAGTTTCTGGGAATTGCCCAGCAGCGACCAGAGCTTCATGGCCCCGATTCTACGCCTCTCAGCGTGACGGGGCTGACTCGACGACCTTGGCTGCGCCGACAGGATTGCGCGGGTCGCTGCCACCCATCAGGGTGTTGGTGGTCTTGTCCCACTCCACCGTCTGCAGGTTGCCCCACACGTGGCTGGAACCGCGGCCGCCCTGGGCGCTGTTGCCGGGCACCTTGAAGCGGTGCCCCATGGCTTCCAGTGTCTGCTGCGTGGCCTGGCTCAGCGCGTCGGTCTCCATCTCGATCAGGTCCGGCATCCACTGGTGATGGAAACGTGGCAGCGCAGCGACGGCCTGCGGCTCGAGCCCCGCGTCGTAGCCGAGGATGCCCAGCAGCACCATGGTGATGATGCGGCTTCCGCCCGGCGTGCCGAGTACCGCGACCTTGTCCGGCGACTCGAGGAACGTCGGCGTCATCGAGCTGAGCATGCGCTTGCCGGGCTTCGGCGCGTTCGCGTCGTAGCCCATCACGCCGAAGGCATTCGGCGTGCCCGGCTTCAGCGCGAAATCGTCCATCTCGTTGTTGAGCAGCACGCCCGTGCCGGGCGGCACCAGCCCGGAGCCGTACAGCAGGTTGACGGTCTGGGTGCCGGCGACGCGGTTGCCTTCGGCATCGATGATGGAGAAGTGCGTGGTCTCTTCGTCCTCGAGCGGCGTCTGCAGGCCGGACAGCTGATCGCTGGGCGTCGCCTTCTGCGGATTGATCGTGGCGCGCAGCCCGGCCGCGTAGTACGGGCTGGTCAGCGTCTTCATCGGGATCTCGACGAAGTCGGGATCACCCAGGTAGAAGGTGCGGTCGCGGAAGGCGCGGCGCATCGATTCCACCACCAGGTGCGTGCGCTGCGCTTCGTCCAGCTCGGACAGGTCGTAGGCATCGAGGACCTGCAGCATCTGCGTCAGCGCCACGCCACCGGATGACGGCGGCGGCGCGGTGGTCACCTGCCAGTCGTTGTACGTGAAGGTCAGCGGGGCGCGCTCGCGCACGCTGTACCCGGCCAGCTCCTTCGCAGTCCATTGCCCGCCCTCGGCCTTCACGCCGGCCAGCAGCAGCTTGGCGGTTTCGCCGCGATAGAACCCGTCGAAGCCCTGCGCAGCCAAGCGTTCCAGCGTGCGCGCCAGGTCGGGCTGCCTGAAGACGTCGCCCTCCTTGATCGGCTTCCCGTCCACCAGATAGACGGCACGCGTGCCCTTGTAGCGCTCCATGACCTCGCGGCGCGCCTGGTAACCGCGTGCCATGCGTGCATAGACGGGGAAACCTTCGCGCGCGGTGCGGATCGCCGGCGCCAGCGACGCCTTCAGCGGCAGTCGTCCGTATTTCTCCGCCAGGTGCACGAAAGCGGCTGGCAAGCCGGGGATGCCGGCCGCCCACGGGCCGTTCTCGGCGCGATCACGGTTGAAGTCGCCATTCGGCAACAGGTACCTGTCGGGCGTGGACGCGGCCGGCGCGGTTTCGCGCGCATCGATGAAGACGTCCTTGCCGGTCTTGCCATCGTGCAGCAGGAAGAAACCACCGCCACCGAGGCCTGAACTGATCGGCTCCACCACGGAAAGCGTCGACGAGACGGCGATGGCGGCATCGAACGCGTTGCCGCCCTGCGCAATGACGTCCAGTCCCGCCTGCGTGGCGAGCGCATGGGCGCTGGCGATGGCGGTGCCAGGGGGGTGGGACGGAGCGGAGCTGCGGACTGCGTCGGCAGCCAGCGCGGCGGGCACGAACGCGACGAAGAACAACAGCACGAACAGACGGCGAGGAATCACGACTTCTCCTGGAACGGCTACCGGGGCGAAGCGCGTGCGTACATGGCGATCAGCCGGCCTGCAGCCTCAGCATCTTCGCCAGCAGGGCTTCGTGGGTCTCAGGATACGCCGGATCGGGGTCGATGCACTCGACGGGGCACACGACGACACATTGCGGTTCGTCATGATGGCCGACGCATTCGGTGCAGCGCGCCGGATCGATCACATAGATCGTCTCGCCCATCGAGATGGCCTGGTTGGGGCAGGCCGGCTCGCAGACATCACAGTTGACGCACAGTTCATTGATCTTGAGGGACATAAGGTTGCCGTCATCCCGGCGCAAGCCGGGACCCAGCGACTTCATCGCGGCATTCGCCGGGGTACCGAACCACTGGATCCCGCCTTCGCGGGGATGACCTTTCCGCCGAAGCGTGGCCGCCCAAGGG
>NZ_JBGFFG010000253.1:0-4966 GCF_056175765.1 Pseudoxanthomonas sp. LjRoot204_2
ATGCCGATGCGGTGCTGCGTGCGCATGCGCCGCAGCGCCGCCTCGAGCAACTGCGCGCCCGCCTGCTCGCGTTGGCCCCGCGTCCGCAGGCCGCCGCCGTGCGCGCACTGCAGCGGGACACCTTGCGCCTGCGTGCACTCGCCCGCTCCCTGGAAGCCATCAGCCCCTTGGCCACCGTCGCCCGCGGCTACGCACTGGTGACGAAGGAGGACGGCACGCTGGTGCGCTCGGTGGCGCAGGTGCGGCCAGGCGACCGGCTCGAAGCGCAGGTCAGCGATGGCCGATTGACGCTGCGCGCCGACTAGCGCCTTCGCTCACCCTCGACGTCACTGCGGATTCTTTTCCCGTCGTCCCGACGACGGGCTGCCCCCATCTACAGGAGCTTCACCATGATCACCCACGAACAACTGGTCGAGATGTTCGACAACATGGCCAGGGAGACGCCCTGGGACCTGCGCAAGCCGCTGGTGTGGGGTTACTTCTTCACCCACCATGCGCGGCCTGCGCTGGAGGCGGTGGTGCCGGTGCTGCAAGGACAGGGTTACCGTGTCATTGCGCTCTACTTGGAAGACAAGGACAGCCGCAAGGATCCGGACCTGTGGTGGCTGCACGTCGAGAAGACCGAAGTCCACACGCCCGACAGCCTCCACGAGCGCAACCAGGCGCTCTACCGGTTCGCCAGCGAGCATGGCCTGGATGCGTATGACGGCATGGACGTGGGCGCGATCGACTGACATCGCGGTGTTGTGGCCGATGTCGCAGCATCGCCGAGCGCCACCCTTCAACCCCGTTTCCGTATCCCATGCGTTCGACTCCCCGTCCCACTCACGGAGTCACGCCATGTCGCACCGTCTGACCCTCACCCTGCTGGCCGTCGCCCTGTTGGCCGCGTGCCAGTCCAGCCCCACCGCGCACTCCACGTCCGACGCCGAGGCGGCCGCGGCCGCAGCTTCGGATAAGGCGCGTTTCGCCCGCCAGGCAGCGGAGGCGGCTTCGAACGAACAGGCCACGCTGGACAGCGTGGTGGTCACCGGGGAGCGCCTGCGCCGTGAACAGGCCAAGACCGCCATCGCCGGCGTGCAGGCCTATGCGCCTGCATCGCCGCCTCCCCCGCCAGCCCCGCCGATGGCGGTGCAGTACGCGCACGCTGCCGCCGTCCTGGCGCCGCAGGCCGACGCGGCCAACACCGAGAATTACGCGGAACGCAACGACAATCCGGTGCGCCGCACCGTGGACGAACCCGTGTCCACCTTCTCGGTGGACGTGGACACCGGCAGCTACAGCAATGTGCGCCGCATGCTGCGCGAGGGCCAACGACCCCCGGCCGATGCGGTGCGCGCGGAGGAATTCATCAACTACTTCCGCTATGGCCACGCCGCGCCGACCGACCGCAGCCGCCCGTTCAACGTGACCACCGAACTCGCGCCCGCGCCTTGGAACGCGCAGCGGCAGTTGCTCATGGTCGGCATCAAGGGCTACGACGTGCCGAAGGCGACCTTGCCGCCGGCCAACCTCGTGTTCCTGCTGGACACGTCCGGTTCCATGGAGTCGCCCGACAAGTTGCCGCTGCTGAAGCAGTCCTTCGCCCAACTGGTCCCGCAACTGCGTGCGCAGGACCGTGTCAGCATCGTGGTTTACGCGGGATCGGCGGGCCTGGTGCTGCCACCGACCCCCGGCAACCGGCACGATGAGATCCTCGGCGCGCTGGACCGCCTCCAGGCCGGCGGCAGCACCAACGGAGGCGACGGCATCCGCCTGGCCTATGCGATGGCGAAGCAGGCCTTCGTGAGGGACGGCGTGAACCGCGTGATCCTCGCCACCGACGGCGATTTCAACGTAGGCACGGTCAGCCAGGATGCGCTGGAGACGATGGTCGCCGACCAGCGCGCGTCCGGCATCGCGTTGACGACGCTCGGCTTCGGTACCGGCAACTACAACGACGCGCTCGCCGAGAAGCTGGCCGATGTCGGCGACGGCAATCACGCCTACATCGACACGTTGCAGGAGGGACGCAAGGTGCTGGTGGACGAAATGCAGTCCACGCTGCTGACCATCGCCCGCGACGTGAAGATCCAGGTGGAGTTCAACCCCGCCGTCGTATCCGAGTACCGGCTGATCGGCTACGAGAACCGCGTGCTGGCCAACGAGGATTTCGCCAACGACAAGGTGGATGCCGGTGACATCGGCGCAGGCCATGAAGTCACCGCGCTGTACGAGATCACCCCGGTGGGCAGCGGTGCCGAACGGCTTCCCGCATTGCGCTATGGCGGCAAGCAGGCAGGCGAACGGGCGTCCGCCACCGAGGTCGCGCACGTGCGCCTGCGCTACAAGCTGCCCGGCCAGGACAGCAGCCGCCTGATCGAAACACCGATCGCACGCAACGCGCTGACCACTCAACCGAGCGACGCCTTCCGGTTTGCCAGCGCCGTGGCGGCCTATGCCGACCTGTTGCGCGGTGGCCAGCGCATCGATGGCTGGAATTGGGGTGACGTCGCGCGCGCGGCGCGTGCAGCGAAAGGCCGCGACCCGTATGGGCTGAAGGGGGAGTTCGTCGACATGATCGACCAGGCCCACCGGCTGGTCAGGGCGGAAACCGGCAGGCCGGCCATCGCGGGCGAGTGAGCGGACAGGGAGGGCGGAACCATCCCGCCCTCCCCCGCGGGATCACGCGGGGTCGGTCACGTGCGTCTGCTCGAGGCTCGCCGCCGGCCGGCCGAGCAGGTAGCCCTGCCCGAGGTGGCAGCCCAGTTCGATCAGCGACTGGCGCTGCTCTTCGGTTTCCACGCCCTCGGCGATCGTCTCGATCCCCAGCGTGCTGGCCAGCGCCAGGATCGCACGCACCAACGCCAGGCTCTCCGGTCGCGCCTCGCTGCCCAGCCCCGACACGAAACTGCGGTCGATCTTCAGCACGGAAATGGGGAACCGGTGCAGGTAGGACAACGCCGAGAACCCGGTGCCGAAGTCATCCAGCTGCGCGAGGATGCCGTGCTGGCGCAACGTACGGAGGATGCGCAGCGTGCGTGGCGCGTCGTCGAGCAGGGCGACCTCGGTGATCTCCAGCCGCAACTGCGACGGATCGGCGCCCTGCGCTTCGAACATGGCCAGCAGGCGGTCCCCGAAGTCCGGCGAGCGGAAGTGCCGCGGCGACACGTTGACCGAGATGTAGCCTTCCACGCCGCGCGCGATCTGGCGCACCACCTGCTCGTAGAGCAACCAGTCGACCTGCTCGATCAACCCGCTGTCCTCGCCCAGACCGATGAACTCGGCCGGCAACAACAGGCCGCGTCGCTCATGCTGCCAACGCAGCAATGCCTCATGGCCGATCACGCGCCCGTCGTCCATGCGGCGGATCGGCTGGTAGAACGGCAGGAAATCGCGATGGTTGATCGCCCGGCGCAGGTCGGCTTCCAGGTCCAGGCTCTGCATCGCGGCTTCGCGCATTGCCTCGTCGAACATGGCGCAGCGGTCACGCCCCTGTTCTTTCGCGCGGTACATCGCGGCGTCGGCGTCGCGCAGCAGTTCTTCGCCATTGCGATAGCGCGGGTGCCAGACCGCGATTCCCAGGCTGGCGGAGGGGAACAGTTCGCGCCCCGCCACCCACATCGGCAGGCCGAGCACCGCCAGCAGGCGCTGGGCGAAATCGCGCACGTTCTCCACGCCCTCGGCGTACTCGACGAGCAAAGCGAATTCGTCGCCGCCCAGGCGCGCCACCATGTCCTCTTCGCGCACGCTCATGGTGATCCGGCGCGCGACTTCCACCAGCAGCTCATCGCCGGCGGCGTGGCCCATGCTGTCGTTGACAAGCTTGAAACGGTCCAGGTCAAGGAAGAGCACCGCGAACGCCTGCCCGTCGCCATGGCGGGCTCGCTCGATGGCAGCGGCGAGCCGGTCCAGCAACTGCGGTCGGTTGGGCAGGCCGGTCAGCGCGTCGTGCGTGGCCTGGTGGGTCAGCTGCTGCTCGATGCGGAGGCGCTCGCCGATCTGCGCACGCAACTGGTGGTTGGCTTCGTTGAGTTCGCGGGTACGCTCTTCGACGCGGCGCTCGAGCTCGGCATGCGCGCTGCGCAACCGCTCCTGCGTGCGCTGGCGATCGAGTCCGTTGCCGATATGGTGCGCCACGAACGTCAACAGGTTCTGGTCGTGGGACGTGAACTTGGCTTCCTGGGAGTAGCTCTGAACGACCACCGTACCCACGACGTCCTCGCCCCGGAACAGCGGCACGCCCAGCCAGCTGTACGCTGGCGGGCCATGTTGCTGCAGCTTGCCGGCGTTCGCCAGTTCGCCGATCACCTCGCGATCGGCCAGCAACGGGCGGCCCGTGGCGATGACGTACTCGGTCAGGCCGTTGGTCATGCGACGCGCCTTGCGCATCGGGTCGCGTTCGTCGATCGAGTACGGGAAGTTCAACTGGCCGCCGTCGTCCGAGACCAGCGCGATGTAGAAATTGCGCGCGTCGATCAGCTCGTCCACCACCACGTGCACGTCGGCGTAGAAGCGCTCGAGGCTTTCGGAGGTGATCGCCAGCTCGGTGATGCGGAACAGTGCGCGCTGCAGCTTCTCGGCGCGCTTGCGCTCCATGATCTCCGCCTGCAGTTCGCGGTTGGCGCGCTGCAGTTCATGCGTGCGCACCGCCACCCGGTGCTCCAGCTCGACGTGCGCGTGCTTGCGGTCCAGCGCGGTGAGGATGTGCTGCGCCACGTACCCCAGCAGCGCTCGGTCCTCGTCGGCGTAACTGGCTGGCGTATCGTAGCTCTGCACCACGATGGCGCCGCAGACGCGGTCGTCGCGCCGCATCGGCACGCCCAGCCAGTCCAGGCTGTCCGGCCCGTGCGATGGATCGCGCACCACGCCCAGCTTCTGCCGGATCACCGCAGACGGGCCGCGCAACGGCTGACCGTGGCGCAGCATCGCGAACGTCATGCTGTTGGCCATCTCCTCTTCGCCGAACTCGCGCTCGGGCTCGGCG
>NZ_JBGFFG010000254.1:0-4959 GCF_056175765.1 Pseudoxanthomonas sp. LjRoot204_2
ATTGTGCACGGGGGAGTGATGGCGCGCATTGTACCCCCTGCCCCGAATCACCAGATGAAACAGTCCGTTACCACGCCTTTCGCAAGCTATCGCGACGATAGGCAGCGTGTTCAGCCGCCACGCGCGGCGCGCCAGCCGGTGAACAACAGCGCGGCCTGCGATGGCAGCGGAGCAGGTTCGCCCCGGCGCGCGAAACGGAGAAGGCGGCCCTGCACGTAGGCGGACAGCAGGCGACGCTCGCGTGCGCCCTCGCGCAGGGGCCAGGCTTCGAGCAACGCGGTGGCCCAGGCCCGGAGCTGGCCCGCTTCATCCGCGCCTTGCCGCAGGCTCACCGGCACGGCTGCGCCGCCGACCTCCATCAAGCGGGCAGCCAGCATCTCGGCAACGATGGCCTGCGAGGCGGGCATGCGCCCCAGCACTCCGTTCTCCACGGCAGCAACCGCTTCGCCGTAACGCGACAACGCGGCGAAGCCCGCCTCGTGATCCCGCGCTACCGCGCGCGCTTCTGCAAGCGTGGGCAACGCATCGGCAAGCCGCGCCCAGTCGGCGCGCACCGGTTCGAGACGACGGCCGAGCGGATGTCGCGAACGTTGCGAGGCCCAGCCACGCAGTTCCTCGCCCCACCAGGCCAGCTTGGCGTCCGCCGGCAGGGGGTCGCCAGCGATGTTCAGGATGTCCTCGAACTCCTGCAGCAGCGCGAACCAGGCCACCACGATGTCGCGTCGCGCGGGCGCAACGAATACTTCGGCAACCGACCATTCCGGCCATCGGGCGCGCCATTTGTCCAGGAAGCTGTCGAGGGCGGCGGAATCGGACATGCAGTGGAACTCTGTAGGAGCGACGTCAGTCGCGACCGTGAGGCTGGCGCGCATAGGCGTCTGGACGCAATACGTTCTCTATTCGCGACTGAAACAATCGAGGACTGCAACCGTGCGGTCGCGACTTACGTCGCTCCTACAACGGCCGGATCGAGGGCCAGGCCGACGGTGCGATGAGGGCCTCGGGCGACTCGACCATGACATCCGCTTGCCACTGCGCAGGCTCCTCATGCGCCTGCCGGTATCCCCACAATGCCGCGATGGACGGCATGCCGGCGGCACGCGCCGACTGGATGTCGCGCTCGTCGTCGCCCACGTACACGCAGTCGGCGATGGCGGTGCCGATGCGCTCGGCGGCGACCTGCAACGGCAGTGGATGCGGCTTCTTTTCGGCCAGCGTGTCGCCGCCGATCAGCACGGCGCATCGCGTTTCCCAGCCCAACTGCGGCAGGATGTCGCGCGCAAGATACTCCGGCTTGTTGGTCACGACGCCCCACGTGCTGCCCGCCGCTTCCAGCGCATCGAGCATCTCGGCGACACCGTCGAAGAGCACGCTGTGACGRCCGAGTTCTTCCTGGTAGATCGCCAGGAATTCCGGCACCAGCGCTTCGCGGGGCGCCTTCTCCATGTCCGGGAACGCCGCGGCCAGCATCGCGCGTGCACCCTTCGATACGTGCGGACGCAGGGCCGACAGGGCCATCGCGCCGATGCCGCGCGATGCACGCATGCGGTTGGCGGTGGCCAGCATGTCCGGTGCGCTGTCGAGCAACGTGCCGTCCAGGTCGAACAGCGCCGCGCGCGGGAAACCGGTCATCGTCACGGCTTCACCGCGCTGGCGAGATAGTTGACGTCGGTGCGCGAGGCCAGCCGCGCCCGCTGGCGCCAGGGCTCGTAGGCCAACCCGGTGACGTCCTGCAACTGGAAGCCCGCCTCGCGCAGCCAGGCGGCCAGCTCCGATGGCCTGATGAATTCCTTGTAATGGTGCGTACCCTTCGGCAGCAGGCGCGCGACGTACTCTGCGCCAACGATCGCCAGGGCGAATGCGGCCGGCGTGCGGTTCAGCGTGGACAGGAAGAGGTGGYCGCCCGGCTTCAGCAGTGCATGGCACGCGCGGATGATCGCCGCAGGATCCGGCACGTGTTCCAGCATCTCCATGCAGGTGACCACGTCGAACGTCCCGGGCCGTTCCTCGGCCAGCGACTCGACCGAACGCAACTGATAGTCGACCTGCAGGCCGGACTCGAGCTTGTGCAGCCGCCCTACCTTCACCAGTTCAGGGGCGAGGTCGATCGCGGTGACGTGCGCACCCTCGCGGGCGAGCGCCTCGCTGAGAAGACCGCCGCCGCAGCCGACGTCCAGCGCGGTGGCACCCGGCAGGCGGGCGCGTTCGCGGACATACTGCAGGCGGACGGGATTGAGTGCGTGCAGCGCCTTCTGGGGACCATCCGGATCCCACCAGCGATTGGCGAGAGCGCCGAACTTGTCGAGTTCGGCCTGGCTGAAATTGTCGTCGCGGGGCGCTGTCGAGGTCGTCATGCCGCCATTGTAAGACGACGCCGGCCATGGCGCCGTCACGCATCGCTCAGGACAGACGGATGCCGGCGATCCGCTCGCGCCACTGCCGCGCATTGGCGATGACGCCGTCGATGTCGATATCCACCAGCACGCGCTGCCGCAGCTTCGGCCGGCCCGCGATCCAGACGTCGCTGACCTGCTGCCGTCCGGTCGCATAGATCAGCTGCGACACCACGTGGTGCAGCGGCTGGGTCTCCAGCGCCGACAGGTCGACGCAGACCAGGTCGGCCTGCTTGCCGGGTTCGATCGAGCCGATGCGGTCGTCGAAGCCGATCGCCTTGGCACCGCCCAGCGTGGCCGCGCGCAGCGCGCTGAACGCATCCAGCGCTGCCGCATCCTGGGCCACGGCCTTGGCCAGCAACGCCGCAGTACGGGTTTCGCTGAACATGTCCAGGTCGTTGTTGCTGGCGCAGCCGTCGGTACCGACCGCCAGCGTCACGCCAGCGCGCTCCAGCGCGCAGGCGGGGCAGAAGCCCGAGGCGAGCTTGAGGTTGGATTCGGGGCAATGCACCACGCTGACGCCGCGTTCGGCGCAGAGATGGATCTCGGCCTGGGTCAGCTGGGTCATGTGGATGGCGATCAGCCGGTCGTTGACCAGGCCCAGCCGGTCCAGGCGCGCGATCGGGCGCTGGCCGTGCTTCTCGATCGACTGCTCCACTTCCTGGGCGGTCTCGTGCAGGTGCAGGTGAACCGGCACGTCGAGCTGGTCGGACAGCATCCGCACGCGTTCGAAATTGGCGTCGTTGACCGTGTATGGGGCATGCGGGGCGAACGCCGTCGCGATCAGCGCATCGTCGCGCCACTGGTCGTGCACTTCGCCGGCCTTCTCGAAGTACTCATCGTCCGACGCGGCCCAGGCAGTCGGGAAATCGATGACCGGCAGGCCGACGCGCGCACGGAAGCCGTAACGCTTGTAGGTCGCCGCCTGTACGTCGGGGAAGAAGTAGTTCTCGTTGACGCAGGTGGTGCCGCCGCGAAGCATTTCGGCGATGGCCAGGGTGATGCCGTCGGCCACGAAGTCCGGGCCGATCACCGCCCCCTCGATGGGCCAGATGTGCTGCTGCAGCCAGACCTTCAACGGCAGGTCGTCGGCCACGCCGCGCAGCAGCGTCATCGGGTTGTGGGTGTGCGCGTTGACCATGCCGGGGATCAGCACCGCGTCCGGACGCGATACCGTCTCGCGCGGCGCGAAGCGCGCGCGCGCGTCGGCCACCGGCAGCACGGCGACGATGCGGCCATCGCTCACGGCGACCGCATGGTCTTCCAGCACCGCGCCGTGCGGAACGACCGGCACCACGAAGCCGGCTTCGATCAACAGGTCACAGGCAACGGGCGTACGGTCGTTCATGGCGCCTCGGCTCAGAATCCCAGCGTATAGGTCAGGCCGATGGCGCCGGCCCCGAACAGCAGCCAGCACAGCAACATCAGCGCCAGCGCGCGGCCGTAGCCCAGCCGCGGCACGGCGGGAAACAGGTACGCCAGGCTGGCGTTCCAGCACAGCATCACTCCCAGGCCGGCGAGCAGTACGCCGACGGCCCAGACGCCGAGGTACAGCGCGAGCTGTCCCATCACTTGACGCGGCTGACGTATTCGCCGGTACGGGTGTCGACCTTGATCACTTCTTCCTGGCCGACGAACAGCGGGACGCGCACGACGGCGCCGGTTTCCAGCGTGGCCGGCTTGCCGCCGGTGCCCGCGGTGTCGCCCTTCACGCCCGGGTCGGTCTCGGTGATCTGCAGCTCGACGAAGTTCGGCGGGGTCACCTGGATCGGGTTGCCGTTCCACAGGGTGACCACGCAGTCTTCCTCGCCCTTCAGCCACTTCTCTGCGCCGCCCATGCCGGCCTTGTCGGCCTGCACCTGCTCGAAGGTCTCCTGCTGCATGAAGTGCCAGTACTCGCCATCGGTGTACAGGTACTGCATGTCGGTATCCACCACGTCCGCCGCTTCGACCGAGTCGGTGCTCTTCATGGTGATTTCCTGCACGCGGCCGCTCTTGATCAGGCGGTACTTCACGCGGGTGAAGGCCTGGCCCTTGCCCGGCTTGACGTACTCGGTATCGGTGATGATCGCCGGGTCGTTGTTGATCAGGATCTTCATCCCGTTCTTGACGTCGTTCATGCCGTAACTGGCCATGCTGCTGCTCCTGGAGGTAAGGCGTACCCGCCGCGCGAGGCGGCCGGCCGGATAGAATGCGGGGACCCGCCGGACCCGGCGGGTGCTTGTTTTCAGACCCGACATGATAACCGCAGCCCCCGACCCCCGACAGCCCGCTGCCCGGCCGGCCCTCCGCTGGCAACAGGCCTGGCGCGATGCCGTGCGCGATCCCCGTGAACTGCTGGCATTGCTGGGGCTGGAGTCGCTGGCGGATCGCGTGTCCGACCAGGCCGCATCGCAGTTCGCCCTGCGCGTGCCACGCGGCTTCGTGGCTCGCATGCGCGCTGGCGATCCGCACGATCCGCTGCTTCGCCAGGTGCTGCCCCTGGACGACGAGATGCGCCCCGCATCCGGCTACGGGCTGGATGCCGTCGGCGACGGCGCCGCACGCACCGGGAACGGCGTGATCC
>NZ_JBGFFG010000255.1:0-4945 GCF_056175765.1 Pseudoxanthomonas sp. LjRoot204_2
GCCCACATGGGCGCCGTGGCGTAGTGGCCCATTCCCACCATCAGGTGCATTCGGCTGATCCAATGGAGACCACGCGCGGGCAGCACGGCGCCATGCTGCAGGTTGCCCTGGCACCAGCGGCGATCGCGAACGAGCATGTCGATCAGCGACGGCGGTCCTTCTTCGATGCTGCCGCCAATGCCGGGCACCATGTGCACCGCCCAGCCACCGCGACGCAGCAGTGCGGCTTCGACGAAGTCGTGGCTAAGCACGGCGCCTTCGAACGGCTTGCCACCCCCCAACCGGGGCAGGCCCGCGTGGCGCGCGAAGGCGGCCGTGCGGATCATGGCGTTGTGGCCCCAGTAGTTGCCCTCCGCCCCATGCCACCATGCGATGCCGTGCGCCGCCACGGGACCGTAGACGCGCCCGGCGAACTGCTGCATGCGTGCGAAGAACGTGCGCCCGTTGACGATCATCGGCAGCGTCTGGATGAGGGCGAGCATCGGCTCGCGTTCCATTGCCGCCGACAGCCTCACCAGCGTCTCGCCGGTCATCAGGCTGTCCGCATCCAGGATCAGCAGATGCGGATACGCGCTGCCGAAGCGGCGTACCCAGTCTGCGATGTTGCCGGCCTTCCGTTCGGTGTTCTTCTCCCGGCGCCGATAGAAGACGCGCGCGTCCGGGCCCAGGCGATGCCGCAACGCGTGCACGGCCACGACCTCTTTCCGTCGCACATCCTCGTCTGTGGTGTCGCTGAGGATGAAGAAGTCGAAGCAAGCGGACTGACCGGTATCCACCAACGATTCATGCATCGCCTGCACGCCGGCCAGCACCCGCTGCGGGTCTTCGTTGTACGTGGGCACGAGCAGTGCCGTGCGTGTCGTCAGCGATGGCCGGTGACCCTCGTCGATGCCGAGCGGGTGCGGACGCTTCGACAGCAGCAACGCGAATCCTGCCAGCGCACTGGAGAACGACAGGGCGATCCAGGCGAACAAGGCGACGAAGAGCGCCAGCAGTACGCCCTCCAGCATGCTGATGCCGTCTCCCCGCAGCACCCACCAGATCTGRTAGGTGGCGAACAGCGTCATCGCGACCGCCATGCCCATCACCCCTGCGCGGCGCCAGGCGATCCCGCAGGGCGACGTCAGCAGGCGGCGCGAAGACAGGCGGCCATTGCGCAGATCCTGCACCGGCATGGGCAACGGCGATTCCGGCGGCAGCCAGGAAGGCGACGGCGAGTGTGCATCGTGCATGGTCACGGGCTCCATCGATACAGCCAGGTTTCGGACAGCGGCGCGTGGCCCTCGAGGACGCGCGCATGCAACTCGACGTCGCGGTCGTCCCCACGTTGCGTTTGCGGGCGGAACTCGAAACTGAGGCGCCACCCCTGCGTCTCGGGATTCGGATACACCACCGCGCCGACCACTTCGCCACGGGCGGACCAGACGTCGGGCGTCAGCCGGACATCGCGCGGCAGCGAGGCAAGGCGCCCCCCTTCGAGATCGAGCACCACCAGGCGCCGTGCCGGATCCGGCGCGGCACCGATGCGGGTATCGGCGACGATGGCCAGGTCGGCTTTCCAGCGATGCGCATCRCACCAGTGCATGCGATAGTCGAAACGATGCTCACGGCCGGCGCGCAGCGGCTGCTCCGGGCGCCAGAAGGCGACGATGTTGTCGTGGTATTCGTCGCCGGTGGGAATTTCGACCAGCGTCACCGCGCCCTTGCCCCAGTCGCCGCGTGGCTCGATCCACAGGCTGGGGCGCTGGTGGTAGCGCGCCTCGATGTCCGCATAGTCGGCGAACCCGCGCTTTCGCTGCATCAGGCCGAAACCACGCGGACCCGCATCGGCGAAGGCACTGATCTGCACGCGCCGCGGATTGCTCAAGGGCCGCCAGATCTGGTCGCCTCGGCCGTTGAGGATCGCCAGTCCGTCGGAGTCGTGCACCGCAGGCCGATAGTCGTCGGTACCGACGCGATCGCCGGCGTCGAACTCGAACATGCTGGTCAGCGGCRCAATGCCCGCACGGGGGAGATCGACGCGGGGAAACAGGCGCGATTGCACGTCGATGACGGTCTCGTCGCCCGGCAGGATCTCGAAACGGAACGCACCGGCGATGCTGGGGCTGTCGAGCAGCGCGTGCACGACCAGAAGACGCGCACCGGGCGCGGGTTGTTCGATCCAGAACGCACGGAACAGTGGGAACTCTTCCTCCCCGGCGTCGCCGCTGCCCAGCGCCAGGCCGCGCGCCGACAGACCGTAGGCATGCCCCTTTCCCAGTGCGCGGAAATAGCTGGCCCCCAGGAACGCGATCAGTTCGTCGTACACGCCGGGCTTATTCAGTGGCGTATGCACGCGGAACCCGGCGAAGCCGATGTCGTCCCGCATGCCCGGATCGACACCGGGCGGGAACGCGAACAGGTCAGGCGAATAGGCGATGGGCGTGGCGACACCGTCGTGCACGCGATGCAGGTCGACGCGCTGCTTGAACAGGAAGCCGCGATGGAACATCTGCAACTGGAAGGGCAGGCCCTCCTTTCGCCAGATCGCCTGCGCTTGATCGAAACGCAGATCGCGGTATGCGTCGTAACCGGTGTCCAGCGACGCAGGCAGCTGGGCGTCAGGGGCGTGATACGGCTGCCGCGCCAGCGCGCGCGCCAGGCGTGGAACCGTTTCCAGATCAAATCGTGCGGGGGTCGCGGCGGTGTCCGCTGCTCGGGTGGCCTGCGCCATCACGCGGGGCATGGTGCCCAGCAACGCGATGGCAAGGACGGATTTCATGGCGTCCCGTCGCTGCACGCGAAAGTCTGACTCGTGGGGTCGCGACAGCATAACGACGGTCGCGTGATGACGATGAGAACGCACGACGTCGCTGGCGCATCTCGTCGCACCAAAAAGAAACGCGGCCCATCAAGGGCCGCGCTTCGTTGGTGCAAACGCCGCGTCCCTCGCGTCAGTCGATATCGAGGAAACTGCGCAGCTGTTCCGAGCGCGACGGGTGGCGCAGCTTGCGCAACGCCTTCGCTTCTATCTGGCGGATGCGCTCGCGGGTGACGTCGAACTGCTTGCCGACTTCCTCGAGGGTGTGGTCGGTATTCATGTCGATGCCGAAACGCATCCGCAGCACCTTGGCTTCCCGCGGGGTCAGGCCAGCAAGCACGTCGCGGACCGTTTCCGACAGATTGATGTTGGTGGTGTTCTCGATCGGGGACTCCACGTTGGTGTCCTCGATGAAATCGCCCAGGTGCGAATCCTCGTCGTCGCCGATCGGGGTTTCCATGGAGATCGGTTCCTTCGCGATCTTCATGACCTTGCGGATCTTGTCCTCGGGCATGTCCATTTCCTTGGCCAGCTCCTCCGGCGTGGCCTCGCGGCCGTACTGCTGGAGCATCTGGCGGGAAATGCGGTTGAGCTTGTTGATCGTCTCGATCATGTGCACCGGGATGCGGATGGTGCGGGCCTGGTCGGCGATCGAGCGGGTGATCGCCTGGCGGATCCACCAGGTCGCGTACGTCGAGAACTTGTAGCCGCGGCGGTACTCGAACTTGTCCACCGCCTTCATCAGGCCGATGTTGCCTTCCTGGATCAGGTCGAGGAACTGCAGGCCGCGGTTGGTGTACTTCTTGGCGATGGAGATCACCAGGCGCAGGTTGGCCTCGACCATTTCCTTCTTGGCCTTGCGTGCCTTGGCTTCGCCGTAGGCCATCGCGCGGCTGATGTCCTTGATGTCGGCCAGCGTCAGGTGCATCGCCTGCTCGACGGCGATGGTGGCCTCCTGCTCGGCGACGATCTGCTCGCGTACGTCGCGCAGGCCGGACGACCACTTTTGCTTGCGCTTCAGCACTTCGTCCACCCAACCGAGGTTGGTCTGGTTGCCTTCCCAGGCGCGCAGGAATTCCTTGCGCGGCATCTTGGCGACATTGGCGCACAGGTGCAGCACGCGACGCTCGTGGTCCTTCACCTGGGCCACGACTTCGCGCAGCTTGCGCACCAGCGTGTCGGTCAGCGGCAGCGGCAGCTTCAGGGTGACGAAGGTTTCGCCCAGCTCGGTGCGCAGCTTGACGACCGCCTTGTTGTCGGCGCCGTTCTTCGCATACGACTTCTTGAACTTGGCATAGCCGTCGGCCAGCACCTGCATGCGACGGGCGACTTCCTCGGGATCGGGACCCGTGGGGGCCGCTTCCTCGGCGGTGTCGTCGCCGGCATCGTCGTCATCGGCATCGTCGTCCGCCGCTTCGACCACTTCTTCGGCGGCCGGCACTTCTTCAGCCGGCTCCTCGATGTCGTTGAAGCCGACGACCACTTCGGCCAGGCGCTTCTTGCCTGCCTTGTGCAGTTCGTATTCTTCCAGCAGCAGTTCGATCGACCACGGGAAGTTGCCCAGCGACGCCTGCACCTGGCCCAGGCCTTCCTCGATGCGCTTGGCGATGGCGATTTCGCCTTCGCGGGTCAGCAGTTCGACGGTGCCCATCTCGCGCATGTACATGCGCACCGGGTCGGTGGTGCGGCCACCTTCGGTATCGAGCGAGGTCAGCGCCGCGGCGGCTTCTTCCGCCGCGGTCTCGTCGACTTCGCGGTTGCCGGTATTGCCGTCGGCGAGCAGCAGCGTCTCTGCATCGGGCGCGACTTCATGGACATCGATGCCCATGCCGTTGATCATGCCGATGATGTCTTCGATCTGCTCCGGGTCGACGATGTCGTCGGGGAGGTGGTCGTTGACTTCGGCGTAAGTCAGATAGCCCTGCTCCAGGCCCTTGCTGATCAAGAGCTTGATGTCGGACTGCTGGGCAGGACGTTCGTTGGCCATGGAGGTTGCGCCACCGGGAGTAAGGAAGGGAGAACCCCGTATTATACCAGCCCGGGCCGGCTTCCGTTCCTGAAGCCCACCCTTGGTAAGGAAGGAACGTCAGGGACGCAGCAGGAAGGTCACGGGCCCGTCATTGACGAGGCTGATCACCATATGGG
>NZ_JBGFFG010000256.1:0-4900 GCF_056175765.1 Pseudoxanthomonas sp. LjRoot204_2
GCACCAGGCCGGCGGCCTCGAACTGGGTCAGGACCCGATAAACCGTCGCCAGCCCGATTTCGTCGCCATGGTCCAGCAGCTGCCGGTAGATGTCTTCCGCGCTCAGATGATGCTGGGAGTTCTTCTGCTCCAGCAATTCCAGGATGCGCATGCGCGGATGGGTGACCTTGAGGCCGACTTTGCGAAGGTCCTGCGATTCCATGGCGTCTCCGTTCAMTCTCGGTTTAGCGCCAGCTGCCTGAAGCTCGGTTGCGGCGGTCCGGGGGAGTGTATCATCGGCCCGGTTTCCCACCGTACCTGTCCCAATGCGCAAATTCCTGCTGGCTGCCGTTCTCGCTTCCGCCACCGCTGGCTGCGGCATCCTCTACAAGCAGCCGATCTACCAGGGCAACCTGATCGAGAAGACGGCCGTGGACCAGCTGCAGGCCGGGCAGACGAAGCAGCAGGTGCAGTCGTTGCTCGGCAGTCCGTCGATCGCCGACCCGTTCCATGCCGACCGCTGGGACTACACCGCGAGCAACCGCACCAATCGCCGCGGCACGACCGACATCAAGAACCTCACCCTGATCTTCAATGGCGACACGCTCGCCAGTTGGGAGGGCGAATATTTCCCCGAGGCGGACCTGCAACTTTCGCGCGACGTGCGCAAGTTCGGCCCCAACCTCGCCAAGGAAAAGAAGAAGGGCCGCCGCCGCTGAGGCGTCGCCTAGCCGCGCGCCCGACGACGGCGCGCTTCCTTCGGATCGATCTRCAACGGGCGCAGCACTTCCACGCGATCGTTGTCGTTGAGCACGGTGTCCGGCGTCGCGATCACGCCATGGATCGCCACGGCCGGATGAGCGGCTTCGGCAAATCCGCTGGCTGAAACCGCATCCGCTACGGTGGCACCGGGCGGGAGGCTGAGCACGACGGAGTCGAACCGGTGCGGCCATGCCCGGATCACCTCCACCCGCACGTCATTCACCGCGATCGGCGGCGCGCACGAAATCGTCCACCATCCGGTCGGCCAGTCCCTGGAAACCCAGCGCCATCGCCGGGGCCAGCAACCGGCTCGACGGCTCGAACTCCAGCGTCAGCGTGACCTTGCAGGCGGATTCGTCCAGTGCATGGAAATCCCAGCGCCCGTGCAGCTTGCGGAACGGCCCATCCACCAGGTTCATGTCGATGCGGTGCGGGCGGTCCAGCACGTTCTCGGTGGTGAACCAGGTCCTCAGCGAGCCGAACCCCAGGTCCAGCCGCGCGACCAGCCGCTGGTCGCCCTGCTCCCTCAGCTCGGCCGCACTGCACCAGTCGAAACGGCGCGGGTAGGCCGCCACGTCGTTGACCAGGTCGAACATCCGGGTGGCCGAGTGTTCGACCAGGGCGCTGCGGCGGATCGTGTGCATGTGGCTCGCGTAGGGTTCCGCCTTCGGCGACAATAGGAAGGATGGCAAAGAAACCGGACAAGAATAAAGCAACGGGCACGATCGCGCTGAACAAGCGCGCCCGTCACGAGTACCACCTCGAGCAGCGGCACGAAGCGGGCCTCGCCCTTCAGGGCTGGGAACTCAAGGCGATCCGCGCGGGCCGCGCCAACATCACCGAGGCCTACGCCATCATCCGTCAGGGCGAAATCTTCCTGTTCGGTGCGCAGATCACCCCGCTGATCCAGGCATCCAGCCACACGGTCGCCGACGATCGGCGCACGCGCAAACTGCTGTTGCACCGGAACGAAATCGACAGCCTCATCGGCAAGGTCGAGCGCGACGGCTACACCCTGGTGCCGACGTCGCTGTACTGGAAAGGCAACAAGGTGAAGGCCGAACTGGCACTGGCCAAGGGCAAGCAGACGCACGACAAGCGCGCCAGCGAGAAGGACCGCGACTGGGCCCGCGAGAAGTCCCGTGTCATGCGCCGGGACAACAAGGATGCGTGATTTCATCGCACAACGCGATGGAATCCCCAAGATTCGCTACGCAAATCTCGGGTCCCAACGCTTGCTTCCGATCCCCCATTCGCGCTGACGCGAGAATTCGCCCCCTTACCAAGGGGCTTGGCCTCACGAGGCTGAACATCGCCGTCGCTGCGCCTTGTGAAGCGAGGTAGCCGGCCCTACACTGCTATTCGTCAGGACGTTTCTGACTCCCGGGGGTGCACTGGCTTCGACGGGGGTTGCGAAGTTGCCTGGTGCATGCCGAGGGGGCAGCTTTCCTCGTAAATCCAGCGGCAAAACTCTAGTTGCCAACGACGACAACTACGCTCTCGCCGCTTAAGGCGTAAGCCCTGAAACTGCTTGTGTCCGTGCTCGCAGCGTAAGGTCATTATCACGGAATCGCCGGGAGTGGCTGCCTGTCAGCATCCGGTCAACCTAAAACAGGCTGGTCCTGCGGTGCGCTTCGCCCACCGTGCTGTCGCAGGACGAGATCCAACGGCGGGATAAGCATGTAGTACCGGGGATGGAGTACCTTCGGACGGCGGTTCAATTCCGCCCACCTCCACCAGTTACCCGTCTACGGACGGCTCAAGAAAGGCCGGAATCCCAGCAGTATCAAGGGTTCCGGCCTTTTTTGTTTCCATTGCCGTCCAGCCCCGGCTATTGCAATCCCCAATTCCTGGGGGTATCAACGGGGGTATCAGGGCCCTGCCCGACCCCGGATACCCCCAATGCGGCTCACCGATACCGCCGTCCGAAAGGCCAAGCCGACCGACAAGACACAACGACTGTTCGATGGCGGCGGCCTGTATCTGGAGATCACCCCAGCTGGCGGCAAGCGCTGGCGCCAGAAGTACCGCTTCACAGGCAAGGAGAAGCTCCTGGCGCATGGGACGTATCCCGATGTCAGCCTGGCCGAGGCCCGTGAACGCCGCGACAAGGCGCGCAAGCTGCTCGCCAACGGCGTGGACCCTGGCCAGCATCGGCAGGCAGAGAAGGCCGCCGGCGCCGAGCGCGCGGGCAATAGTTTCGAGGTCGTGGCCCGTGAGTGGCTGACGAAGCGCGACTGGGTGCCGAACTACACCGCCAAGGTGACCGCCTGGCTCGAGAAAGACGTCTTCCCGTACATCGGTGGCCGCCCTGTTGCCGAGCTGACCGCGCCCGAATTCCTGCGCGTGGGACGCAGGATCGAGGACCGCGGCGCCATCGAGAGCGCGCACCGCGTCCTGCAGAACTGCGGCCAGGTGATGCGATACGCCATCGCCACGGGCCGGGCAGACCGGAACCCCGTCGCTGACCTCAAGGGCGCGCTCGCACCGACGCCAGAGAAGCACCACGCTGCGATCGTCGACCCGGAGGGCATCGGTGCCCTACTTCGCGCCATCGACGGCTACAAGGGCAGCCACGTGACGCGCTGCGCGCTACAGCTGGCCCCGCTGCTGTTCGTGCGCCCCGGGGAACTCCGGCAGGCGGAATGGACAGAGATCGACCTGGATGCCGCGGAATGGAACATCCCCGCCAACAAGATGAAGATGCGCCAGCCTCACCTGGTTCCCCTCTCTCGACAGGCCATCGCCATCCTGGAAGAGCTGCAGCCGCTCACCAGTCGCTCCCAGTACGTCTTCCCCGGCGGCCGAAGCTCCAAGCGTCCGATGAGCGAGAACGCGCTGACGGCGGCGCTGCGCCGCATGGGATACGAGCAAGGCACGATGACCGTCCACGGCTTCCGGGCGATGGCGCGCACGATCCTGGACGAGGTTCTGCACTACCGCCCCGACTACATCGAACACCAGCTTGCGCACGCCGTGAAGGATCCCAACGGGCGCGCCTACAACCGCACGTCACACCTGCCCGAGCGCTGCAAGATGATGCAGGCCTGGGCGGACTACCTGGACCGGCGCCGCGCTGACACAGGCAAGGTCCTGGAGTTCAAGAAATCCGGCAGCCGCCGGTAACAAGCGGTGCGACGAGGGAGGGGCAATCTCCCTCGCCACACCTTCCACAACCGTTCGATAGGAGAACGACCATGGCAACTTCCATTATACAAACGCGCGATCAAGAGCGGTTCAACGCTGCTATCGCCAACGCACTCGCGCTGACCAGCATCCTCGAATCTGCGGCTGATGCCGGCGCCAAGATGGACGGCGATAGCCTTTCCCACGTTCTGGGGATGCTGCGAGTCGAGCTGAAGGACGCCGCGGGCGTCGCGGTCCGAGTTTGAATCATGGCCACCTTCAGGCAACGCGGACTGACCTGGCGCGCCGAGGTCTACAAACACGGCCACCGCGATTCAGCAACCTTCCCCAATCGGCAGCAGGCCGTCACCTGGGCGCAGCAGCGAGAGCGCGAACTATCGCTGCTTCCATCGGTAGCAGTTCGACCTCGCCTACCCGCAAATTCCGAGCGCGCCGCCGCGCGCGCCGCCGCAAGCGCGTTCTGCTCACTTCGGGCCGCATAGGAGATCGGCATGGCACTCTCACAAGAACAGCTCAAGGAGCTTGCAGCCGCGCTTACTGCGGCAATGGACGACATGCCAGCCATGCCGGTGGAACTCGTGTGCGCCACGGGCGAGATCTTCTCCGTCGATGCGCTGAAGCTTGCCCGCATCTACGACAAGGCGACCAACGGCCAGCGGCAGGCGCTAGATCAGATCGCAGCAGCATTCGAGGTGGCGCGATGACGGCCCAGATCATCCAGTTTCCGGAGCAAGCACGCGAGAACGTTGCAATGGGCCGCATCGTCCAGCGGGCGTGTGCACGGTTCGCGTGGACAGTAGACCTGTCGGAGGCCATTTCAATCTACCAGGAGAGCAAGCGAGGCGATCACGATCCTGCTTTGGAGGCGATCGCAAGGAAGGTCGCAAGTGAGCTCGGCGTCGAGCTTCGTCCGGAATTTGAATGATGGCAGCCAAGAAGCCCACGAGGAAAGCCCCCGCTGAGGCGGGGGCCGCGAGTACCGCTGGCGACCGCTTCATCACAAGGCGGGATG
>NZ_JBGFFG010000257.1:0-4896 GCF_056175765.1 Pseudoxanthomonas sp. LjRoot204_2
TTCCCGGCAAGAACTGGGCGCAGCGGCAGGTGGTGTGGATGGTGCCGGAGGGCAGCCTGGTGAAGAAGGGCGACGTGCTGGCGCGCTTCGTGTCGCCCGAAGGCGAACAGCAACTGGCGCAGGCGATGATCGACCTGCAGCGCAATGCGCTGGCGCGCGCGGCGAAGGAGAGCGGGCTGGATTCGGCACAAGGGCGCGTGGAAGTCGACCTGTCGCTGGTGGCGGTGCAGCTGGGGATCGCGCAGCGCTATGCCGATGCCGACCTCAGCACGGTCGCCCGCAACCAGGTGCTGGATGCGATCGAGGACAAGGAGTACCTGCAGGTACGGCAGGGCACGCTGCAATGGCAGCGCGACCAGTCCGACGTGCGCGGTGGCGCCGAGCTCGCGGTGCTGGATGCGCAGCGCGCCACCTTCGACATGAACGCCAAGACGCGCCGCGACGACTTGCAGGCGCTGGAGCTGCGGGCGCCGAACGATGGCGTGTTGCTGCTGGCCGCCAACTGGTCGGGCGACAAGCCGATGGTGGGCGCCAACCTGCGCGCAGGCTTCGAGTTCGGCAGCCTGCCGGACACCTCGTCGATGGAGGTGGAAATCGACCTGCCGCAGATCGAAGCGCAGGGCGTGCAGGCGGGTGACGCGGTGGTGCTGCACCCGCTCGGCCGTCCCGACCAGCGCATAGACAGCAAGCTTTCGTGGGTGGCGAGCGCAGCGAAGGTTCGCAACCGCGAGAGCCCGGTGAAGTTCCTGTCGATGCGCGCGCCCATCCCCGCCGACGCCATCGAACGTTACCGGCTGATCCCGGGCCAGCGCTTCGCCGCCTCGGTCGTGCTGCTCGACGCCAAGGACGCGATCGCGGTGCCGAACGTGGCCATCGAACAGCGCGACGACCGCCACTGGGTGCAGGTCAAACAGGGCAACGACTACGTGGCGCGTGAAGTGAAGCTTGGCGTGCGCGGCACGGCCCGATCGCAGGTCCTGTCGGGCCTGAAGGCCGGTGACCAGGTGCGCCTGTCGCAGGTCGACGTGTCCGCACCCGGCGATGGCAAGGACAAAGACAAGGACGCGACGGACGCCGACGGCGATGACGCCGCCGCTGACGACGCGGAAGGAAAGAGCGCATGACCGGCCTGTTCAACCGCCTGCCCACCGTCTGGCGCGAAGCGGTGGAGGAGCTGTGGCGTCGCCGCCTGCGCACGCTGCTGACGCTGCTGGGCATGATCTTCGGTGTGGGTGCGATCGTTGCCATGCAGGCGGTCGGCGAAGGCAGTCGGCGCGAGGCCTTGCGATTGGTCGAAGGCCTGGGCCTGCACAACCTGATCGCCGAAGCCAAGGCACAGGACGAGGACACGCTTAAGGAAACCCGCGAACGCAGCCTGGGGTTGACCGTCGCCGATGCCGAGGCCGCACTGAGCGTGGTGCCCGGTGCGGAGCGCCATGCCGCCGAAAAGCAGGTGCGCACGCACACGGTCTTCAGCGACACGGGACGCAGCGATGCGCAGGCCAGCGGCGTGAGCGCGAACTGGTTCGACCTGTCGTCGCTGAAGATCGCCCAGGGCCGCGCCTTCGATGCCGATGACGAAGCCGCGCTGGCGGCGGTGGCGGTGCTCGGCCACCAGGCGGCCGCCGACCTGTTCCCGAAGGGCGATGCGGTCGGGGGCCTGATCAAGGTCAACCACGTCTGGCTGGAGGTGATCGGCGTGCTCGCCGACCGCGACCTGGGCCAGGACGATTTCGAAGGCGTGCAGCTGGGCTCGGAGAGCAACCGCATCTATGCGCCACTGGCGAGCGTGCGGGCACGTTTCCGCTTCCAGCCGCAGGAGGATGAAGTGGACCGCTTCCTGCTGCGGCTGGACGATCCGCAGCGCCTGGCCGCCGGCGCCGGCGTGCTGTCGGCGGTACTCGACCAGCGCCATGCGGGCATGGCGGACTACCAGTTGATCGTGCCGCAGCAGCTGTTCCAGCAGCACCAGCAGACGCAGCGCATCTTCCAGGTGGTGATGGGCGCGATCGCGGGCGTCAGCCTGCTGGTGGGCGGCATCGGCATCATGAACATCATGCTGGCGAACGTGCTTGAGCGGCGCCGCGAGATCGGCCTGCTGCGAGCACTCGGTGCACGCCGTCGCGATGTGATCGCACAGTTCCTGCGTGAGGCCACGGTCATCTGCATCGCGGGCGCGCTGCTGGGCCTGGTGTTCGGTGGTGTGCTGGCCTACCTGATCGCCACGTTCGCGGGCTGGCAGGTCGCATGGGCGCCGCTGCCGATCCTGTTGTCCGCCGGCTTCTGCGCGGTGGTCGGCCTGGGCTTCGGCGTTTATCCCGCGCGCCAGGCCGCGCAGCTCGATCCTATCGCGGCGTTGCGCCACGACTGAGTCAACGACTTTGCTGAGTCCTCGTGCGGCACCCAGATGTGGGCGCCGCACGTCAAAGGACGTACTAAGCGGCGGTACTTCCGGCGCCTGATCCGCTCACTTGCCGCCGTGCGGCGGCGGAGCTTCCGCCAGCGTGCCCGTGCTGTAGTGGCCGCCGGAAGCGGCGCAGTCGATGTCGCGCGCGGGTTCCCACTTGATGGCGGTGCCGGTCACGACGGGCCTGACGAACCGCCAGGGCCAGAAGCCGAAGCGCTGCGAGCCGTTGTAGTGGATCACCGCATCGGCACCCGCCGCCCTGGCATCGGCGATGACCATGGGAAGGATGTCGTTGACGCTTCCGTAGCTGCCCTTCCCGTACTTCAGCTTCCTTACCGTGACGTATGACAACTCAGCCGGTGGCGTCGCGGTAAAAAGACAGATGCCTCCCTGCTGGCTTTGCGGCTCGGGGGCCGGCGCCGTCTCCTGGGCGCTACAGAGTTGCGACGCGCACACCAGCGCGACACCCGTCATCAGTTTGCCGAACATGTTTGATCTCCCCCTTGTTGGTTTTTGTGGTCTGTTGAAATTGCGCGCTAAGTGTTTCGCGTTTGACGCTGATCAAGCCGACCGGCGAACCGGATTCGGCTTGAGCGAAATGTTAGGCCTCGTCCACAAGGAACTGACAAAACACCAATGATGCGCCACCCTGGAGTGCCTCCCGGTAGTAGCGAACAGTTCCACGAGGCACGTGCTCTAGGCCATTGATCCATGTGTGCGAATCCACGGACCGTACCGACCAACCTTCTGCCTTGATGTAGAACTTGGCAAGCGCCAGCGTGCCCTCATGAAGGCGAGAATTTATCCAACAACTTACGCGTGAAAACGAACTAAGCGGATGCTGATCATCGCCTTTGCGATGCACGGCATTGATCACAAAGAAGTGCAAGCCGTCTTTGGCAAATCGCGATTGTCTTGGCATGAATTCAAGCGCCCGAACTAGGCCACACCGCAAAGCGGCATCGGCTTGAATGAATTGCTAAGCGGCATCCCACTGCCACCCGGCTAATGAGCTTCTAGCATTCGTAATAGCGTCATCTTTAAGAACACCATAGAACACTTGTGTGCGACCAATGCATTTGTTTGCCTTGGCGAGCATGTGCTCAATTCTCACCGCTTCCGTGCGCGCATCCTCGACATTAGTTCCGAAACTGGAATCGAAGCTAGCGAGGTCCAATGGAAACCTGGCATGGGCAACAATTGCATGACGCCACTCCTTCAGCCGAATCCACTCGGCCGAAGGAGCCGCCCTGATCTCTTTAGCGACAGATTTTGCCTCAGCATGACTTAGTCGACTCAATTGCTTTGCAAGCTTTGGCAACGATGCCACCCCGCTCGAATCGTCCCATATCGTTCCAATGCGAACCACGAGAGCGTCCCAAAGGCTGTTGTATACGGTCCCAAACAAGAATTCGTCCTGCTGAAGCCGCGCGTTGTCTCGGTATGCCTCGGCAAGAGAGTCTATTGCGCCAAGGTAAAGAATCACCTGGGCTAGTTGATTCTCTAGCTTCTCCATCATCAAAGCTGCGAACTCGCTCATGCCGCCCAGCGCTTGCTATACCCCATCAAGGGTGTGATGGCAGATGTTCACTTTCCGCCCAGCGCCCGTCAAGGCGCAGGATGTAGCGAGGCGCATGAGTCTCGGTGACGGTCGAGCAACAGCCGCAGCGTCGATCAGCGCGGAGCGTCGTCGTTCGACGAGCCTCGCGACACGCGGCGCTCCATCCACGCCAATACGGAAAGCACGGCCAGCGTCAGCAGCGCAGCCATCAGGGCGAGCCAGCCATGGCCGAAGCCCACCGCTACGCCGATCACCGCCACCATCAGCAGCGAGGCGGCGGTGGTGATGCCGGCGACCACGCGTCCGCGGTGGGCGATCATCGTGCCGGCACCGATGAAGGCGACACCGGCGATCACCGCTTCCACCAGGCGGAACGGGTCGATCTGCACGCGGCCGTCGTGGTCGTGATGCGCCTGCGCCAGCATCATGTCGCCCATGCCGGTCAGCATGGCGGCGGCGCCCGCAACCAGCGTATGCGTGCGGAAACCGGCTGGCCGGTCCTTCATTTCGCGTTCCAGACCGACGACGCCTCCCAGCAGCATCGCGAAGGCGATGCGCGCGATCACCGGCGCCTGGGCTTCCCATCCATCGAACATGGCGAGACCTCCTGTCCCGATGCTTCCACCGCCGTGGTCAACGCGGTGCGAAGGTGGATCAGCGAGCGGCGGGCGAAGGACCTGACAGCAACGCGCGCCATTCCGGGTTGTCCGGCAGCCAACCGGCGGGTGGTTCCGTGGCGATGCCGTTGAACTGCAACTGGTCGCGCATCGCGGCGAGCTCACCCTCGCGGAAGACACGATCCAGATAGTCCACGCGCGTGCGCCGCTCGGTCGCGGGTCGCTGGTATTGGCGCAGCACATTGTCGACGACCCAGGCGAAGCGCCGCAGGCGTTCCTGTGCGGCGCGGCGCTCCTCATCCGTCCCGGCC
>NZ_JBGFFG010000258.1:0-4888 GCF_056175765.1 Pseudoxanthomonas sp. LjRoot204_2
GCGCGCTTCGAGGAGCGAATGATGATGACGAAGCCTTCCGTTTCCCGCGTCCGGCGCGCCGCGCCCGGATTGTGTGCGCTGGTCCTGTGCGCGGCCGCATGGACCGCGCCGTCCGCGCAGGCGGCCGATGCGAAACCCTGGCTTGACACGTCGCGCACGTTCGAGGCGCGCGCCGCCTCGCTGGTGGCGCAGATGACGCTGGAGGAAAAGGCGGCCCAGATGCAGAACGCCGCGCCCGCCATCGAGCGTTTGGGGATTCCTGCCTACGACTGGTGGAACGAGGCGCTGCATGGCGTGGCACGCGCCGGCCAGGCGACGGTGTTTCCCCAGGCCATCGGACTGGCGGCCACGTTCGACGTGCCGCTGATGGGCGAGATCGCGACCACCATCAGCGACGAAGCGCGCGCCAAGCACCATCAGTTCGTCCGCGATGGCCAGCATGGCCGCTACCAAGGCCTGACGTTCTGGTCGCCGAACATCAACATCTTCCGCGATCCGCGCTGGGGCAGGGGACAGGAAACCTACGGCGAAGATCCCTACCTGACAGCGCGCATGGGCGTGGCGTTCGTGCGCGGCCTGCAGGGCGACGACCCTGTCTATCGCAAGCTGGACGCGACCGCCAAGCACCTCGCCGTGCACAGTGGGCCGGAGGCCGACCGCCATCACTTCGATGCGCGTCCCAGCAAGCGCGACCTCTACGATACCTACCTGCCGGCCTTCGAGGCGCTGGTGAAAGAGGGTGACGTGGACGCGGTGATGGGGGCCTACAACCGCGTCTACGGCGAATCCGCCAGTGCCAGCAGGTTCCTGCTGCGTGACGTGCTGCGTCGCGACTGGGGCTTCAAGGGTTACGTGGTGTCGGACTGCTGGGCCATCGTCGACATCTGGAAGAACCACAAGATCGTCGCCACCCGCGAGCAGGCCGCGGCGCTGGCGGTGAAGAATGGCACCGAGCTGGAATGCGGCGAGGAATACGCCACGCTGCCTGCCGCGGTGCGCCAGGGCCTGATCAGCGAAGCCGAGATCGACGACGCGGTGACGCGGTTGTTCACCGCGCGGATGCGGTTGGGCATGTTCGATCCGCCCGAGCGCGTACGGTGGGCACGCATCCCGTACGCCGTGAACCAGGCGCCTGCGCATGATGCGCTGGCATTGAAGGCGGCGCGCGAATCGCTGGTACTGCTGAAGAACGACGGCATCCTGCCGCTGTCGCGCACCCTGAAGCGCATCGCCGTGATCGGGCCGACCGCCGACGACACCATGGCGCTGCTCGGCAACTACTTCGGTACGCCGGCTGCGCCGGTGACGATCCTGCAAGGCATCCGGGATGCCGCCAAGGGCGTCGAGGTGAGCTATGCGCGCGGGGTGGACCTGGTGGAAGGTCGCGACGATCCGGCCGCGACGCCGCTGATCGAAGCCGCGTACCTGCGGCCGTCCGCCGACTCTCCGGAGCGCGGTTTGCGCGGCGAGTACTTCCGCACCCAGGATCTCTCTGGCTCCCCCGCGCTGGTACGCACCGATGCGCAGATCGGCTTCCGCTGGGATCGTGGTTCGCCGACCGACAACCTGCAGGCGCGCGGCGAGGCGGGCCCGGGGCAGGGCGTGCCGAACGACCGCTTCAGCATCCGCTGGAGTGGCCAGCTGCTGCCGCCGGTGTCCGGCAGGTACCGGATCGAAGCCGCGGCCGACGACGGCTTCCGCCTGTACGTGGACGGCAAGCGCGTGCTCGACCACTGGACCGACAGCGACCGCCTGCGCAGCGACGGCGTGGAACTGGACCTGCTGGCCGGGCGGGCGTACGACCTGCGGCTGGAGTACTACGATGCCGAGCGCGATGCGGGCGTGCGCCTGGCCTGGCGCATGCCGGGTGCGAAGCCGCCGTTCGAGGAGGCGATCGACGTCGCCCGCAACGCCGATGTGGTGGTATTCGTCGGCGGCCTGACCGGTGATGTGGAAGGCGAGGAGATGACCGTCAACTACCCGGGCTTCGCAGGCGGCGACCGCACCGATCTGCGCCTGCCCGCCACGCAACGTGCCCTGCTCGAAGCGCTGCACGCCACCGGCAAGCCGGTCGTGCTGGTGCTGACCGGCGGCTCCGCGCTGGCGGTGGACTGGGCGCAGGAGAACCTGCCGGCGATCCTGATGTCGTGGTATCCGGGACAGCGCGGCGGTACCGCGGTCGGGGAGACCCTGTTCGGCGAGGCCAACCCGGGCGGCCGCCTGCCGGTGACGTTCTACACCGCCGGCCAGCCGATGCCGGCCTTCGACGACTACACGATGGAAGGCCGCACCTACCGCTACTTCCGCGGCACGC
The DNA here is from genome assembly GCF_056175765.1 of Pseudoxanthomonas sp. LjRoot204_2. Lineage (NCBI taxonomy): Bacteria > Pseudomonadati > Pseudomonadota > Gammaproteobacteria > Lysobacterales > Lysobacteraceae > Pseudoxanthomonas > Pseudoxanthomonas sp. LjRoot204_2. The sequence goes on from NZ_JBGFFG010000258.1 coordinate 2,315, forward strand.
CGCTGTATCCGTTCGGGTACGGCCTGTCGTACACCCGTTTCGATTATGGCGAGTTGCGTACGGACGCGCCCACCGTCTCGCCGGATGGTCGCCTGCGCGTGCAGGTGGAGGTGGCGAATACCGGCAAGCGCGCCGGCGATGAAGTGGTGCAGTTGTATGTGCGTCCGCTGCAGGCCGCGGCCGGCGATGCGCAGCAGGAACTGCGCGGCTTCCAGCGCATCCACCTGGCCCCCGGTGAGCGGCGTACCGTGACATTCGAGCTGTCGCCGCACCAGGCGTTGCGCCGTTACGACGAAGCGCGTGGCGCCTATGTCGTGCCGCCGGGACGCTACGAACTGCGCGTGGGCGCGTCCAGCGCCGATGTCCGTGCACGCGTGCCCTTCGAGGTGGTGGCGCGATGACCGACACCTACCGCATCCCGCACGCCCTCCTTCCACGACGTCCAGGACAGCCGACGCATGGCCAGCACTGACCACACGCTCACGATCCGGGAAAAGCTGGGCTACAGCCTGGGCGACCTGGCGGCGAACCTGATCTTCCAGACGCTGATCACGTACCTGGCCTTCTTCTACACCGACGTGTACCGCCTGCCGCCGGCGACGGCGGCGACGATCATCTTCGTCGTGGGCCTGCTCGGCGCCTTCGTGTTCACGCCGCTGATCGGCATCGCTGCGGACCGCACGTCGACGCGGTGGGGCAGGTTCCGCCCCTGGATACTGTGGACGGCGATCCCGTTCGGCGTGCTGTCGCTGCTGGCCTTCAGCACGCCGGACTTCAGCGAGCGGGGCAAGGTCGCCTACGCGCTGCTGACCTACAGCCTGCTGGTGCTGGTCTACGCGGCGAACAACCTGCCGTACTCGGCGCTGAGCGGCGTGCTGACCGGCAGCATGGCCCAGCGCAACAGCCTGTCGGCGTACCGCTTCGTGGCCGTGATGATCGCGCAGTTCATCATCCAGGTACTGCTGATGCCGCTGGTGCTGATATTGGGCGACGGCGACCGCGTGCTCGGCTTCGAGCGCGTGATGACCGTGTTCGCGGTGGTCGGCACGGTCTTCTTCCTGGTCACCTTCGCGACCACGCGCGAACGCATCGTGCCGACGAAGGAGCAGTCCGCCGGGGTGATGCAGGACCTCGCCGACCTGGTGCGCAACCGGCCGTGGCAGGTGATGCTGGCGCTGACGGTGCTGGTGTTCATCAACCTCGCGCTGAAAGGCGGCACCTACATCTACTACTTCCAGTACTACATGAGCGAGGCGGCGTTGTCGGGCTTCCTCGACAACTCGGGTTTCAACGGCTTCATCGCGGCACTGAACGCCGCGCTCACCGGCCTGGGGCTGTCGGGCTTCACCTGGCCCGAGGATCCGGCCACGTCGGCGTTCAGCCTGTTCAACGGCAGCGGCATCCTGTGCATGATCCTCGGCATCGGCGTGTCGCGCCGCCTGGCCGACCGTTTCGGCAAGCGCGATGTCTTCGGTGGCGCACTGTTCGTGTCGACGTTGTTCCTGCTGGTGTTCTACGTCTTCCCGCCCACCGCGGTGGCACTGGCGTTCGGTGCCTTCATGCTCCACGGCTTCTGCTACGGCATCACCATCCCGCTGCTGTGGGCGATGATCGCCGACGTCGCCGACTACTCCGAGTGGAAGAACCATCGTCGGGCCACCGCCATCATCTTCTCCGCCATGCTGTGCGGACTGAAGATCGGCCTCAGCGTGGGCGGCGCGCTGGTCGCCGGCATCCTCGCGCACTACGGCTACCAGGCCGGTGCTGCCACGCAGCCCGACGCGGTCGTCGACGGCATCCGGCTGACCGTCAGCGTCTATTGCTCCATCCCGTTCCTGGTGGCGGTGGCGCTGCTCTTCGTCTACCGGATCGACAAGGGGATGGAGACGCGCATCGAACACGACCTCGAACAGCGTCGCCGCGCAGCGGGCGCAGCCGCATGACCCACACCCCACTGCCCATGAACGAAACCTCCCTGCACGACGACGCGCCGGCGCCCGACGGCACGCTCGAGCGACTGAAGGCGCGTGCGATCTCCCAGCCGCTGGTGACCCACATCTACACGGCCGATCCTTCGGCGCACGTGTTCGAAGGACGCCTGTACATCTATCCCTCCCACGACATCGACGGCGGTGGTGCCTTCGACGACGAAGGGGGCCACTTCGGCATGGAGGACTACCACGTGCTGCGGATGGACTCGCCGGAAGGCGAGGCCATCGACTGCGGCGTAGCGCTGCATGTGCGCGATGTGCCCTGGGCCGACAGGCAGATGTGGGCGCCCGACGCCGCACATCGCGATGGGCGCTATTACCTCTATTTCCCCGCCAAGGACGGCGGCGGCCTGTTCCGTATCGGCGTGGCGGTATCGGAGACGCCGGAAGGGCCGTTCACCGCCGAACCCGCGCCCATCGACGGGGCGTACTCCATCGATCCGGCCGTTTTCGAAGACGACGACGGAACGCACTACCTGTACTTCGGTGGCATCTGGGGCGGCCAGTTGCAGAAGTACCGCGACAACCGGCATGACGCGGCGAACGAGGAGCCGGTGGGCGAGGCGCCTGCGCTGGGGCCGCG
>NZ_JBGFFG010000259.1:0-4880 GCF_056175765.1 Pseudoxanthomonas sp. LjRoot204_2
TCCTTGTAGTGCTCGAAGAAGTGGCCGATGCGCTCCAGCCAGTGCGGACTGACCTGGTCGATGTCGCTGATGTGGCTGTAGCCGGCGAACACCTTGTCCACCGGCACGGCCAGCAGCTTCTCGTCGCTGCCGGCTTCGTCGCTCATGCGCAGGACGCCGACCGGACGGCAGCGGATCACCGAGCCGGGGATCAGCGGCAGCGGCAGCACGACCAGCACATCGGCCGGGTCGCCGTCGCCACACAGGGTGTGCGGGACGTAGCCGTAGTTGCAGGGATAGCGCATGGGGGTGGAGAGGATGCGGTCGACGAAGATCGCGCCGCTGGCCTTGTCCACTTCGTACTTCACCGGCTCGGCGTCCTTCGGGATCTCGATGATGACGTTGATTTCGTCCGGCGGGTTCTTGCCGGCGGTGACCAGATCCAGGCCCATTGCGTGCTCCGAAGGGGGTGCGGTGAGTGAGGGCCGGCATTTTACGCGCTTGGCTGCTGCGGCGCAGCAGGGAGGGTGCCGGGTCTGGCCGACCATCGGCGTCACGTGCGTGATTCAGGCTGTCCTTCAGCTTCCCGGCCCTAGAATCCGCCGCCCATGCCCTTCCTGCGCTCCTCCGCCGGCGTCCTGCTGACGGTACTGGCCCTGGCCAGTGCCGGCGCCGAGGCGCGCACGGTGTATCGCTGCGTGCAGGGCGGGACGGTCAGCCTGGCCACGGCGCCGGAGCCCGGCTCGAAGTGCACGGCCAAGGAAATCGACGATAACGCCGTCAGCACGCCGAACCTGTGGGGCTCGATGGGTGTGTTCAGCGGCACGCTGTACGAGCGCGACCAGGACGGCCAGAAGGTCTATTCCACCCGCAACCTGCCGGGCTCCACGCCGTACCTGAAGTTCACCGTGCAGACGCCGCCCGGCGAGCCCGCGCACCCGGGACTGGGCAAGGTGGGCAAGCCCCGGCTGGACCGCTACCCGTCCGAGTTCAAGGCCGCCGCGCGGCAGACCGGCGTAGATGATGCGTGGCTGCGCGCGGTGGCCCACGCCGAAAGCGACTTCGATGCGAAGGCGCTCTCGCCGAAGGGTGCCATGGGGGTGATGCAGCTGATGCCGGAGGTGGCGAAGGAATACGGCGTCGCCGATCCGTATTCCTCCGCGGAATCGATCAATGCGGGCGCGCGACACCTGCGCGCGCTGATGCGCCGCTACAAGGGCGACCTGACGCTGGTGGCGGCCGCCTACAACGCCGGTATCGGTACGGTCTCGCGGTACGGAGGCGTCCCGCCGTATGCGGAGACGCAGGAGTACGTGTCCAAGGTGACCGCCCTGTACGAACTGTACGTGCGCGCACTGGGCCGCAAAGCGGCGCCGGAGCGTCCGGCGCTGTAGCGCGCCCGTCGTGAGGAGATTCGGTCTCCGCCGCTGGATCTTCACCCGATGTGCGCGCGCACGCGCCTAGCGTGTCGTCCGGGCCCGGTCGTTCCGCGCCGGGCAGGAGAACGCCATGAAGCATCGTCGCGTATTCAGTGCACCGTCCGTTGCGGTGGCCGAAGCGGCCCTTCGCCGCGCCGTCGACGCCGGCATCCATCCTGACCACGCTGCGCTCGTGGGTCGCTCCGACATCGAAGTCCAGCACGTGCCCGATCGCGAGAAGGAAGCCGCGCCCACCGATTTCAAGGCGGCCGCCCTGCGGGGACTGGTGGGAGGCGGCGTGCTCGGCCTGCTGCTGGGGGGCGCGGCCATGCTCGTCCCCGCCGTCGGTATCCACCCTGCCGGCGTGGCCGTGTGCGTCGTGATCGGCGGCTGTGTTGGCATGTGGGCCGCCTCGCTTGCTGGATCGGCGGTGCCAAGCGAAGTCCGTCGCGACTACGAGGCGCAGATCGACGCGGGCCAGGTACTGCTGGTGATCGACGACCCCGACGAGGCGACGCTGGACCGCGCTGCCGCCGCTGTCGTGGCCGTCGCCGGCCTGCATCGCCTGCAGGTGCTGCCGCACGGCCTGCTGCAGTAGCGTGCGGCCACGACGTATCATCGCGTCGACACGGGCGGAGGACAGGCACATGCGTCGTTGGGCGATCGCGGGACTGTGGATGGTGGCAGGCACGGCCATGGCGTCGGGTGTGCCGCAGTGGGAAAAGTTCGGTGCCGATCTCCCCGCCGGTCCGGTCGTGCCGCTCGCCGCTGCCCTGGCCGACCCCGGTTCGCATGCCGGGCAGGCCAAGGTGTTCAGTGGGCGCGTGGTCGACGTCTGCCAGAAGAAGGGGTGCTGGGTGATGCTGGAAGACGAAGGGCAGGGCGCGCGCGTGCTGCTGGGCGACCACGACTTCTATGTGCCCAAGGATGTCCGCGGCCAGGCGCAGGTGCATGGCGTGCTGTCCCGAGCGGAATTGTCGCCGGATGCGCAGCGGCATACCGCGCAGGAAACGTCCGGGGCCGCGGTACCGGCCGTGGAGTACCGCATCCTCGCCGATGGCGTGCAGGTGCTGGCCGATGATCCCGGCGCCTGACGGCGGCGTCAGGCGAGGAGTTCCTCGGAACGAATGACCCGGGTGCCCGGCGACGCCTCCAGCGCCGCGCCCAGCAAGGCGTCGGCGACGCGGCTGGCGGGCACGACTCGATAACGAGCCGGCAGCACGCCATCCAGTGCGCCCATGACGCGCAGCGCCAGGCGCTCACCGCCGCGATGCTGCCTGCGCTCGCCACCCAGCAAGCCGGGGCGTAGCAGTGTCAGCGAGGTGAAACCGATACCGGCGAGCGCCTCTTCCACCTCGCCCTTGGTGCGCGAATAGAAAATGCGCGAACGCGCGTCCGCGCCCATCGCCGATACCAAGGCGAATGCCATGGCCCCTTGGGCATGCGCACGGCGTGCGATCGCCAGCGGATAGTCGTGGTCCACCCGCCGGAATGCCTCCTGCGAACCGGCATCGCGAATCGTCGTGCCCAGCGCGCATGCCACTGCGTCCACGCGCCACCAGTCCGCATCGGCGGGCAGTGCGTCGAAGTCCACGACCGGGTTCACCAGTTTCGGATGCGGAGGGAGCGGTCGGCGCGTCGGCGCGACGACCTGCTCCACGCGAGCCGAGGCCAGTGCACGCTGCAGCGCGGCCTCACCGACGAGGCCGGTCGCCCCGGCCAGCAAGATGCGTGTCATGGAGATACCCGGCGGCTGGAAAGCCGCCATCTTGCCAGCCGTGCACTGGCGATGCCCGGGCTTCGGTTACGCTTCTCCGGCGGGCGCTGCCCGCTTATCGGGAATCCTCCATGCGTGCCGTCGTACTGCCTGCCATCCCCGGTCGCCCCGGATGAACCTGCCGCTCCACTACGGCGTTCTGGGCGCAGTCGAAGCGGGGGCGATCGCGCTGCTCATCGGCGTGCTGTGCTTCCTGTTCTGGAATGCGCTCTGTGCCCGCCTGCGCGGGTCGATGGGTCATGCGATCGGCTGGTCGTGCCTGTCGGCCGTGGTGATCGGCGCAGGCGTGGACGTCTGGAACATGTTCTACCTCGGCATCGCGCGGCTCGAGTCGCCGCTGTATGCGCGCATTGCGCTGCAGGGCATCCACGATRCCGACGGGCTCGGCACGCGCGTGGTCCTGGAAATCGCGGGTGCACTGACCGGTGTCGTGCTGGGTTGGCATTGGTTCAGCAAGAAAATCGAAACCGCGAGCGCGCAGGCTGGCGACGAAAAAACGGATGCGTAACACCAAACAGGGTGCCGCATCACGGATTGGATGCCGCCCTGACATCGCGCTCACGGGTGCCTAACACCGGTTTAGTCGAAGCCGCCTCCGGCGTGGTTAAGCACGCGTGCACGTTCATTTCGCGACGCAAATTTCGTTCATAACGACGGAGGCAAGGTGGGGCCGTGCGCAATCGGACGCACTCCCACAGAACGGAGCACTGACATGACGAATAACAACCGCAAGCCGCTGATCGCCCTGGTCGCCCTGAGCGCCGCGCTGGCCATGCCGCTGGCATTCGCGCAGGAAAAGACCGACGACGCCGCACAGGCGCAGCAGACCGAGCAGAGCGCAGAGCAGGCCGCGGGTTCGGCGACCACCCCGACCCAGAGCACCGAGGCGGGCGCCACGCAGGCCAAGCAGGGTTGGGCTGACGTCGACACCAATGGCGACGGCAACATCAGCAAGGAAGAAGCTGGCGCGAATCCGGGCCTGAGCCAGGTGTTCGACCAGGCCGACGCCAACACGGACGGCTCRCTGACCGCCGATGAGTACAAGGCGTTCGTGAGCAAGAACTACGGCGACCAGCAGAAGTAAGTCATCGCAACAGCCGGGTAATGCCGCGCAGCGCACCGGCGCAACCTCATCGAGGGGCGGCCTTCGGGCCGTCCTTCGCTTTTCCGGAGCCACGCTCCGCAAGGAGGAAAGCATGAAATCGACTGCAGGCGTCGCCGGAGTGGCGATGGTGTTGACACTGCTGTTGTCGGCCGCCGCGTCGGTGCACGCACAGGACGCGTCGGACCGTACCGACAAGACCCCGACGCAGGCTGCTTCGACCCCTGCGCCCGCACCCCGACCCTTCGACGAACTCGACCAGAATGCCGACGGCGCCATCAGCAAGGACGAGGCTGCGGTCGATCCACCGCTCGCCCAGGCCTTCGGCACCCTCGACAAGGATGCGGATGGCCGTTTGAGCCCCGACGAATACGCGATACATGCCCAAGGCACGCCCTGAGGTACCCCTCTCCCAGAACCACCGCATGGAGGAAACGCCATGAAACTGAATTCCCCGCGACGATTGACCCTGGGTCTCGGCTTGGCACTTGCCAGCGCCGGCCTGCTGACCGCCTGTGGCCCCAAACCGGAAGACACGCCGCCGCCCAGTGCTCCCGAGCCCGTGGAGACGGCGCCGCCGACGGACAACATGACGCCGCCCGCG
>NZ_JBGFFG010000260.1:0-4866 GCF_056175765.1 Pseudoxanthomonas sp. LjRoot204_2
GTCCAATCCCTCCGGCTTCAACGACGGCTTCCAGCCGGGCCGCTACGACGCGTGGCAGACCATCCAGCTGGCGCCGTCGACGGGCGCCGTGTGCGGCGACGGTTCGCCGTTCAAGTTCTTCGTCAACCGCGTCGCCGATACGCGCAACACCATCATCTACATGGAGGGCGGTGGCGCGTGCTGGGACTACGCCAGTTGCAGCGGCCAGGGCGGCATCCGCGGTGCACGCAATCCGAACGGCATCCCCGACGACTACATGAGCCTGCTGAATCCCGGCGCGAGCCTGGTCAGTCCGTTCGTCACCCGGGTCAGCCCGTTCGAGTCGGTGAAGACGCAGGGCTGGAACATGGTTTACGTGCCCTATTGCACCGGCGACATCTACAGTGGCGACAAGGTGGCCGTCTACAACGAACCGAGCGGGCAGAATGCCCCCCTGGTGTGGCACCACAACGGCACACGCAACGTGCGCGCGGTGGTCGGCTGGCTGAAGGACAACCTGCCCCGCCCGACGCAGATGCTGTCCACCGGCTGCAGCGCCGGCGGCGCCGGCAGCCTGACCAGCTACCACCCGTTGCGGCGCGACATGGCGCCCACGCGCAGCTTCCTGATCGACGATTCCGGCCCGATTTTCCCCACGCCGAAGAACGGCAATCCGGTCGACTACCCCTCGCAGCCGCTGATGGCGCTGATCCGCAACGCGTGGGGCCTCGACCAGCCGAACGGCCCGCTGCCCTATCTCGCCAGCGGCCTGCCGCAGTTCGACCTCAACGAACTCGGCACCCTGTATCCCGCCCTGTCCAGCAAGTACGCCAGCGACCGCATGGGCCATACGCACTTCTGGAAAGACCTCAATTACTCGTCGTACTCGTACGAACGCTTCTATCCCGACATCGCCAACGCACCGGACCAGGCCACCAAGGAAGCACGCATCCATGCGCGCTGGAACACGGATACGGCACGCCTGCGGGACCGCCTCAACGGCTTGAACAATGTCGGCGGCTACTTCCCGCAGTACCGCGCGCTCAACGAAAGCCACTGCACCACCATCGTCGATTTCAAGAACGCCGACGTTCAGGCGCAGAACCTGGAATTGAAGCACTTCATCGACAGCGTGCTCGACGGCCAGGGCAAGGTGCTCGATGCGAGCGAACAGGACGACAAGGCCGACAAGGCCAAGCCGTTCAACCTGCTGTACTGGCTGGTCGACCAGCTGATGGGCTGAGGTCCGCGCCCGAGGGCCGTCGTGAGGCGACGGCCCCGGCGCACGAGGAGTACGCATGAGGAAACTGCTGACACTGCTGGTGCCGCTGCTGGTGTTCACCGCCGCCGCGCTCTGGTGGACGCACGCCGCGTCCCGGGGAGTGCCGACGACGCCCCCTGCCCCTGCGGGTTCCGCAGGTGCCCCCTCTCCGGCGCTCGACACCCTGCAGGCCACGCCGCAAGCGCAGGCCTATCGCGAGCGCCAGCGCTTCGAGGCAGAGGCGAAGGACTTCTTCGCGCGCGCCGCCTCCCTGCGCGCCGTGGAGCGCAGCGAGCGGGCGGACGCGCTGAAGCGGCAGATCGACCGCTACGAGGCCGCCGCCGGATTGTCCGCGGGCGAAGCCCTGCTGTTGCGGACCGCGCTGGTCAAGGCGACCGTGGACGACCCCGCGCAGCAGGCGGCAGAGGTGGCCGTGATCGCCGACCGCTATCGCGCACACGCTGACCAGCGCATGGCCGCTTTCGCCGCGCAGCAGGCCAACGACCCACGCTTCCAGTCCTACAAGGCACGCGAGGCGCAGGTCGTTGCCGAGGTCATGGCCGCCACCACGATTCCCGCCGGCCTCACCCGCGACCAGTACCTGCGCCAGCGGCTGCAGGAAGAGCGCGAGCGCGCGTACGCGCCTTGAAAAGCATGAAGAAGGATGTGGGAGCGACGTAAGTCGCGAGAGACCACCGGCATCGTTTCATCGCGACTTACGTCGCTCCCACAGGAGCCCTAGCCTTTAATCTGGCCTTTTGACCTGCCACGGCCGCTCGCGAATGCGGTACAGCGCCATATAGCCCCCGACACCCACGCGATGCCGGCGTCCCAGCCGCCAAGGATGTCTGATGGCTGGTGATGGCCAGCACCACCATCCCCGCCGGTCTTATCCGCGACTAGCAATCTGCGCCAGCGACTGCAGGATAAGCGCCAGCGCGCGTACGCGCCTTGAAAAGCATGAAGAAGGATGTGGGAGCGACGTAAGTCGCGAGAGACCACCGGCATCGCTTCATCGCGACTTACGTCGCTCCCACAGGAGCCCTAGCCTTTTACCTGCCACGGCCGCTCGCGGATGCGGTACAGCACCAGGTAGACACCCGACACCCAGGCGATGCCGGCGGCGAATCCGCCGAGGATGTCGGACGGATAATGCACGCCCAGGTAGATGCGCGAGACGCCGACCAGCACCGCGAAGCTGCCCGCCAGGGCGACCGCCACCCAGCGCCAGCGCGTGTGCCAGCACAGCAGCACGACCACCATGGCCAAGGTGGCCGAACCCATCGCGTGGCCACTGGGAAAGCTGAAGGTGTGCTCGGGCGCGATGGATTCCCACAAGGTGGGCCGGTCGCGCTGGAAGAACTGCTTCGTGGCCATGTTCAACAGCGCCGAACCTGCGAACGACACGCCGGCGAAGGTGGCCTCACGCCAGCGTCGCGCGATCAGCAGGCCGGCCGTCAGTGCGATGTCGACCGGCACCACGCCCCACTGGTAGCCGATCGCCGAGATGAAAATGAAGAACCGGTCCAGCGCCGGCCCCGCCATCGCATGCGCGCGCCACAGCAGCGGATCGTCGAAGTAGAAGGCTTCAAGTTCGTGGACTTCGTCCGCCAGTTCGACGAACAGCCACAACGGGGCCAGCAGGCAGAGGAAGAGGAGGACGAAGCGCCCGCCATGTTCGCGAAACAGCCCGGCGATGAAGCGCCGGCCGTTCGCCAGCGTGTCAGCCGGCAGCACGCGCGTACTTGGCCTCGACGTAGTCGTCGATCAGGGCGACGAACTCGTGGGCGATGTTCTCGCCACGCAGCGTGACCTTCTTCTCGCCGTCGACGAACACCGGCGCGGCCGGCGCCTCGCCCGTGCCTGGCAACGAAATGCCGATGTTGGCGTGGCGCGATTCGCCTGGCCCGTTCACCACGCAGCCCATCACGGCGAGGGTCATGTTCTCGGCACCCGGATGGGTGACCTTCCACTCCGGCATCTTGCCGCGCACATGTTCCTGCACGACCTTGGCCAGCTCCTGGAAGAATTCGGACGTGGTCCGCCCGCAACCCGGACACGCGGTAACCATGGGCGTGAACGCGCGCAGGCCGGTGGTCTGCAGCAGTTCCTGCGCGACGATCACTTCCTGCGTGCGYGACTSGCCSGGTTCCGGCGTCAGCGAAATGCGGATGGTGTCGCCGATGCCTTCCTGGAGCAGCACGGCCAGCGCGGCGCTCGACGCCACGATGCCCTTGCTGCCGATGCCGGCCTCGGTCAGGCCCAGGTGCAGCGCGAAATCGGTGCGGGCCGCCATGTCGCGGTACACCGCGATCAGTTCCTGCACGCCGCTGACCTTGGCAGACAGCACGATGCGGTCGCGCGGCAGGCCGATCTCGACAGCGCGTTCGGCCGAATCCACCGCCGAGCGGATCAGCGCCTCGCGCAGTACGCGGCCGGCGTCCCACGGGATGTCGCGCGTGTGGTTCTCGTCCATCAGCTGCGCCGCGAGCGCCTGGTCCAGCGAACCCCAGTTGGCGCCGATGCGCACCGGCTTGCCGTAGCGGATCGCGAACTCGATCAGCTGGGCGAACTGGGTGTCCTTCTTCTTGCCGAAGCCTACATTGCCCGGATTGATGCGGTACTTGGCCAACGCTTCCGCACAGGCCGGCTCGCCCGCCAGCAGCTGGTGTCCGTTGTAGTGGAAGTCGCCGATCAGCGGCACCGAGATGCCCATCATCTCGAGCTTTTCGCGGATGCGCGGGATGGCGGCGGCGGATTCGGGGTTGTTGACGGTCAGCCGGACCATTTCCGAGCCGGCCCGCCAGAGTTCGGCGACCTGCTTCACGCTGCCGGCGACATCGGCCGTATCGGTGTTGGTCATCGACTGCACCACCACCGGGCGGCCACCGCCGACGACGGCATTGCCGATCTGAACGGCCTGGGTGATGCGGCGCGGCCAGGGCGCGGCGTCGGTGGGAGGCGTGGGGCGGGTGACGGCGTCGTGCATGGCGGCATTGTAGCGTGGGCCGCCCGGGGGGCTCGTGCACGCCCCTGCGACGCCATGCCGCAGGTCCGGCCCGCGCGCTTGCACTAGCATGTGACCATGCCGAATACGCTGCTGACCCTGTCGCCCTCGTTCCTGCGCACGCTCTGCAACCTGCGTTGGGTGGCGATCGTGGGCCAGGCGGTGACCGTGCTGGTGGCGCTCGGTCCGCTTGGCATCGATCTGCCGCGCTGGCCGCTGTGGGCCGGGATCGGTGCGCTGGGACTTTTCAACGTCTACGCCACCTGGTGCAGCCGCCGGCCCGGCGAGGAGCGCGCCGCCGAAGCCTTCGCCCACATGCTGGTCGACGTTGCCGTGCTGTCCTGGCTGGTGGCGTGGAGCGGCGGCATCGGCAACCCGTTCAGCTCCATGTTCCTGCTGCTGATCGCGGTCTCTGCGCTGGCCCTGCCRTTGCGCTGGGTGCTGGCCACGGGCGTGGCGTGCCTGCTGGGCTACGTGCTGACCGCCGTCTTCGGCCGGCCACTGCCGCACCTGCATGGCGACCACTTCAACGTGCACCTCTGGGGCATGGCGGTGAACTTCGTGCTTTCCGCCGGCGTGGTGCTGTACTTCTCCACGCGCCTGGTCGCCGCGCTGCGCC
>NZ_JBGFFG010000261.1:0-4855 GCF_056175765.1 Pseudoxanthomonas sp. LjRoot204_2
GGCCTGTTCCGCGCCATGGTGCTGGTGGACATCACCCCGCGCTGGGAACACGCCGGCCTGCAGCGCATCCTCGCCTTCATGACCGCGTTCCCCGACGGCTTCGCGTCGCTCGATCACGCGGCGGACGCCATTGCCGCGTACCAACCGCAGCGGCGCACGCGCAAATCCGCCGACGACCTGCGCGAGCTGCTTCGCGAAGGCGCCGATAGCCGGTGGCGCTGGCATTGGGACCCGCGCCTGGTCGACGAGCTCGCGCGCGACAGCGCCCAGCACCAGGACGCCATCGCCGAGGCCGCGCGCCGGGTGCAGTGCCCCGTGCTGCTGATCAGTGGCGGGCGCAGCGACCTGGTCTCGGAGAAGACCGTCGAAGAATTCCAGCGATTGGTGCCGCATGCGCGCCACGTGCACCTGCCGCAGGCCACGCACATGGTGGCCGGCGACGACAACGACGCATTTACCGCCACCGTGCTGGAATACCTGGCAAGCCTGCCGGCTGCGCCGGGCCATGCCGAATCCGATGTAACCGAATCCGTGTCCGGAGCAACCCCATGAGCATCGTCATCCCCTTCCTCGCCTTCCTGCTGGCGGGCGCATTCGCCGCCTACCATCGGATCCGGCTCGCCTACTGGGCCGCGATCACCGCCAGCCTGCTGGTCGCGTGCTGGCTGCTGGGCGCCAACCCCACGGCCACCGTCGTCGCGGCGCTGGTGGTGGTGGCGATCGCGCTGCCGCTGCTGATCCCGGCGATCCGCAAGCCGTTGATCACGGCGCCGGCGCTCGGCTTCCTGCGTCGAGCACTGCCGCCGCTGTCGCAGACCGAGCGCATCGCGCTGGAAACCGGGTCGGTCGGCTTCGAAGGCGACCTGTTCACCGGCGACCCGGACTGGAACAAGCTGCTGGCCTATCCGAAGCCGCAGCTCACCGCCGACGAACAGGCCTTTCTGGACGGTCCGGTGGAAGAGCTGTGCCGGATGACCAACGACTGGGAAATCACCCACATCCACGCCGACCTGCCGCCGGAGCTGTGGGACTACATCAAGAAGAACAAGTTCTTCGGCATGATCATCCCGAAGCAGTACGGCGGCTTGGGCTTCTCCGCGCTGGCGCACCACAAGGTGATCCAGAAGATCGCCTCGGTCAGCAGCGTGGTCAGCTCCACCGTCGGCGTGCCCAACTCGCTGGGCCCGGGCGAACTGCTCAATCATTACGGCACGCAGGAGCAGAAGGACTACTACCTGCCGCGCCTGGCGATCGGTCAGGAGGTGCCCTGCTTCGGCCTGACGGGCCCGTTCGCCGGCTCCGATGCGACCTCGATTCCCGACTACGGCATCGTCTGCAAGGGTGAATGGAACGGCGCCAACGTGCTGGGCATCCGCCTGACCTTCGACAAGCGCTACATCACSCTSGCGCCSGTCGCCACGCTCATCGGCCTGGCGTTCCGCATGTACGACCCGGACGGACTGATCGGCGACACGCGCGACATCGGCATCACCCTGGCGCTGCTGCCGCGCGATACGCCCGGCGTGGACGTCGGCCGCCGCCACTTCCCGCTGAACTCGCCGTTCCAGAACGGCCCCATCCATGGCCGCGACGTGTTCATCCCGCTGAGCCAGCTGATCGGTGGCGTCGAGATGGCCGGCAAGGGCTGGAACATGCTCAACGAATGCCTGGCCGTGGGCCGCTCGATCACTCTGCCTTCCACCGCCAGCGGCGGCGCCAAGTTCGGCGCGCGCGTCACCGGCAGTTATGCCCGCATCCGCAAGCAGTTCGGCCTGTCGGTCGGCCGCTTCGAAGGCGTGGAGGAGGCCCTGGCCCGCATCGGCGGCAAGGCGTACGCGATCAGCGCGCTGTCGCAGGCCACCGCGGCCGCCGTGGACCGTGGCGACGTGCCGTCGGTACCTTCGGCGATCGCCAAGTACCACTGCACGAACATGGGCCGCGATGTCGCCAAGGACGTGATGGACATCGTCGGCGGCAAGGGCATCATCCTGGGCCCGCGCAACTTCGCCGGCCGTGCGTGGCAGGCCTCGCCGATCGCCATCACGGTGGAAGGCGCGAACATCATGACGCGCAGCCTGCTGATCTTCGGCCAGGGTTCGATCCTGTGCCATCCGTACATCATTAAGGAAATGCGCGCGGCACAGGACCCGGATACCCGTGCCGGCGTCAACCAGCTGGATGCCGTGCTCTACCCGCACATCGGCGGGGCCATCTCCAACGCGGTGCGCTCGTTCTGGTTCGGCATCACCGGTTCGAAGATCGGTGCGGCCCCGGGCGATGCGTACACGAAGAAGTTCTTCCGCAAGCTGGACCGGTACGCCGCCAACCTGGCGCTGCTCACCGACATCTCGCTGGGCGCGCTGGGCGGCAAGCTGAAGTTCAAGGAATCGCTGTCGGGCCGCCTGGGCGACGTACTGAGCCACCTGTACATGATGAGCGCGGTGCTCAAGCGCCACCATGACGACGGCGCCCCGGAAGCCGACAAGCCGCTGCTGGCGTGGGCGTTCCACAACAGTGCGTACGAGATCGAGCTGGCGCTGTCGCAGGCGCTGCGCAATTTCCCGATCAAACCGCTGGGCTGGCTGCTGTGGCCGGTGGTGTTCCCGTTCGGCCGCCGCGCCGTGGCCCCGGGCGACCGCCTGAGCCATCGCGTCGCAATGCTGCTGATGGCGCCGAACGAAGCGCGCGACCGCCTGGGCCAGGGCGTGTTCCTGACCCCGTGCGAGAACAACCCCGGCGGCCGCATCGACAGCTACCTGGCCGCCGCCGTGGCCGCCGAGCCGGTGGAGCGCAAGTTCCTGAAGGCGCTGAAGACCAGGGACATCGAAGCCCTGGACTACAGCGCGCAGCTGGATGAAGGCGTGCGCGAGGGCTGGATCACCGCGGAAGAGCGCAGGCAGCTGGAAGAACTGCGCGCGATCACGCTGGACACGATCACCGTGGACGACTTCGACGTGCACGAACTGCGTGCCGCCAGCTACTACGACCTGCCGCAGAACAAGCGGCAACCGCGCGAAGCGGCCTGACGCCACCACGAAAGACACGACGACGGCGGGCATGTCCCGCCGTCGTCGCGACAGGAGCACACGATGAGCGCCGACGTCCTGAAGATCTACCGCAGCCTGAGCCGCAAGCCGCTAGGCCACTGGCTGTTCTCGCGCCTGATCTGCTTCAAGGCGCCCTACTTCGGCAGCATCGGCCCGCGCATGGTGCGGCTGGAACCCGGCCGCGGCGAAGCGACCATCCGCCATCGCCGTTCGGTCACCAACCACCTCGGCACCGTGCACGCGATCGCGCTGTGCAACCTGGCTGAATTCGTCGGCGGCCTCACCACCGACGTCAGCATCCCGCGCTCGATGCGCTGGATTCCCAAGGGCATGACGGTCGAGTACCTGAAGAAGGCCGTCGGGACGATGACCGCGGTCGCGACCCCGGCCTTCGAGCCCCGCGAATCCGTCGATGGCTATGAGCTGCCGATGGACGTGGTGGTCAGCAATCCGCAGGACGAGCCGGTGTTCCGCGCGCGCATCTCCATGTGGGTGTCGCCGAAGCCACCGCGCACCGACTGATGCGTAGCCGTCGTGGGAGCGACGTAAGTCGCGACGCATAACATCCGTCCGCGAAGATGACCTGCCGGAGGGAGCCGTCGCGACTCACGTCGCTCCCACATCGGTCTAGATGCCGGATCAGAGAAGCCAGATAGCGGCCAACGCCGCGATCGCGGGCAGCCCCTGCACGTAGAAGATCCGCCGACTGACACTCCACGCGCCGTAAAGCGCGGCGACGACCACGCACATCAGGAAGAACACGACCACGTTCCATTGCGCGGTCACCAGTCCCCACAGCAGGCCTGCAGCGAGGAAGCCGTTGTAGAGCCCCTGGTTGGCCGCCAGCACGCGGGTGGTCTCGGCCTTCTCGGGCGTGTTGCGGAAGGTCTTCAGGCCGGCGGGCTTGGTCCAGAGGAACATTTCCAGTACCAGGAACCAGGCGTGTAGCACCGCCACCAGTACCACCAACACCGAAGCGATCACGTCCATCCAGGCCTCCCGTCATGTGCCGGGCAGCATAGCGGCATCGTGCAAGGACGTCAGGAGGTCCTCGTGGCCGTCGACGGGTCGCTCGCCGCCCGTTCGGACGGCAGCTTGGACTCTTCGCGCAGCAGGCGCCACGCGCTGAAGGTCATGGCGCTGGCGACCAGCAGGCCGGCACCGAACACGACGTTCGACCCGAACGCGGACAGGAGCTTGTGCAGCCAGACGAAGCTGAGGTCGCCGCCGCGATAGATGACCGTGTCGATCGCCGCCCCCGCCTTGTAGCGCCACTCGCGGCCGACCCGCGTGTAGATGGTCTCGCGCGCCGGCTTGGCCAGCGAGAACTCGCTGGCGCGGGTGACCACCTGCACGATGGCGATCATCATGGGCAGCGGCGATGCCGCCAGGATCGAGAACCCGATGATGATCGCGCAGCCGGGGATCAGCAGCGCCGGCGCGATGCCGAAGCGCGACAGCAGGAAGCGCGTCACCAGCAGCTGCACCACGAGGGTCAGTGAATTCACCGCGAGATCGAGCGTGGCGAAGTAGTCGGCGCGCTGCTCGGCCGAACTGAACATCGTGCGGGCGATGGCATTCTGCTCGTTGTAGAGCAGCGTGCCCACGCCGACGCCCATGACCACCATCGCGGCCAGCCAGCGCAGCAGCGGCTCGCGCGCGATGAGCTTCAACCCCGCCAGCACGTCGCCGCCCATGGGGATCTCCCCGCTGACCTGCTCGCGCAGCGCCTCGCGGGCGACCGCCCACGTCCGTAGCTTGAAGATGCAGAGCACGCAGACCGAGAACAGGAAGGCAGACACCAGCAT